>JBHHXQ010000093.1:0-10506 GCA_046757105.1 Candidatus Krumholzibacteriia bacterium | reverse complement strand
ATCCGCCGATCCCCGCCATCGAGTTCCACACCCGCAGCACCAGCAAGTTCTACGGCGACGACTACGCGGTCACCGGGTGACCGGCGCCGCGAGCCGCGCGCTCAGGTCTTGCGCCAGAACATCGGGGTCAGAAGGATGAGCACGGTGAACAGCTCGAGCCGGCCGAGGAGCATGCTGGCGGTCAGGAGAAGCTTCGCCACCATGGGAATCCCGGCGTAGGTGCTCCCCGGACCCACGTCGCCGAGGCCGGGACCGATGTTGCTGAGCGTGGCGATCGAGGCACCGAAGGCCGTCACCGTATCCACACCCATCGCGGCGACGGCCATGGCCACCAGGATGAACACCGACATGTAGAGCAGGAAGAAGCCGAGGATCCGCATCATGACGTCGTCGCTGACCAGCTTGCCGGAGAGGCGCACGTTGAAGATCGCCTGCGGGTGCATGTGCTTGCGGATCTCGCGAATGCCGTGCTTGGCCAGAACGAGGACGCGCATGAGCTTCATCCCTCCGCCGGTGGACCCCGCACAGCCTCCGCAGAACATCATGGCGAAGAGCATGATCTGCACCCCGAAGCCCCACAGGAGGAAATCACCGGTGCCGAAGCCGGTCGACGTGAGGATGGACACCGACTGGAAGACGGCCAGACGCAAGGCCACGAGGGGCGGCATCCCGAGCCCCGCGAGCAGACGCATCCCGATGAGGAGCGTGGCCACCACCGTGATGAGGGCGTAGAGACGGAACTCCTCGTTCTGCATGTAGTGCCGCACGCGGCGGCGAAGCAGCCAGAAGTGCAGCGAGAAGTTGGCGCCGGCCAGGAACATGAAGACCGTGACCACCGCATCGATGTAGGCGCTGGAGAACCCTCCCACGCTGGCGTTGCGCGTCGAGAAACCGCCGGTGGACACCGTGCAGAACGTGTGGCAGAGCGCGTCGAAGAGGCTCATCCCGCCGAGGAGCAGCAGCACGGTTTCCACGCCCGACATGCCGACGTAGACGCCCCACAGGATCTTCGCCGTCGACTGGATGCGCGGCGACAGGCGATCCGCCGTGGGTCCCGGGACCTCCGCCTTGAAGAGCTGCATTCCACCGATGCCCAGCATGGGCAGCACGGCCACCGACAGCACGACGATGCCCATCCCGCCGAGCCACTGCGTCAGGCTCCTCCAGAGCAGGAGGCCGCGCGGCAGAGACTCGATGTCGGTGAAGATCGTGGCGCCCGTCGTCGTGAAGCCGCTCATCGACTCGAAGAAGGCGTTGATCGGGTTCGGACAGACGCCGGAAAGATAGTACGGCAGAGCGCCGAACAGGGCCGCCGCCAACCACCCGAAGGTGACGATGGCGAAGCCGTCCTTGATGCGCAGGTCGACCGAGCCGCTGGTGGTGATGAGCACGACGAGGCCGGAGACCAGCTGAATGCCGGCCGAGATCAGCAGGGGCAGGAAGTCGGCGCTGCCGTCGAGCCAGGCCAGCCCGGCAGGCGGCAGCATGGCCGCACCGGCGGCCATGGCGATGAAGCCGAGGACGCGGAGGACGGCGCGGTGGTTCATGAGAAGATCTTCTCGACCGCGTCGACGGCCGCGGGAAGGGCGAAGACAACCACGCGATCACCCTCTTCGACCTGGGTGTCGCCCCGGGGGACGATGACCTCCGTGCCGCGGATGATCGAACCGACCACGGCGCCGTGGGGGATGTTCAGCTTCTTGAGCGGCCGCTTGACGACCGGCGTGCCGCGGCGCGCCAGCATCTCCAGCGCCTCGGCGTCGTTCTCCTTGAGCTGCGCGAAGGACAGGACTTCCCCCTTGCGGAAGGACTGCTTGATCGCCGCCGCGGTGGACAAACGCACCGAGACCGCCGCGTCGATGCCGACGACGTGGACCAGGGGCACGTAGTGCGTGCGCCGGATGAGTGCAATGGTCTTCTTGGCCCCCAGGCGCCTGGCGAGCAGACACGACATGATGTTGGTCTCTTCGTCGTTGGTGGCGGCGATGAAGGCGTCCATCTCCGCGACGTTCTCGTCCTCGAGGAGCTCCACGTCGGTGCCGTCGCCGTGCAGCACCATGACCTTCTCGAGCTCGCGCGAGACGCGCTCCGCCTTGGTCCGGTTGCATTCGATGATCTTGACGTTCACCTTCCGTGAGGCGAGGTAGCGCCCCAGGTGCCGGGAGATCGGCCCGGCCCCGATCACCATGACGTTGCGCGCCGGCTCGACGTCCTGGCCCACCAGCTCCATGACATCGGGCATGAGCCAGCTCTCGCCGATGAGAAAGACGTGATCGCCGGGCTGCAGGACCGTGTCGCCGTTGGGAATGAGCGTCTTCTCGTCGCGCAGGACGGCGACGACCGTCACCGGCAGCGGTCCGAACTTGCGGTCGAGCTCGCGCAGAGGAATGCCCGCCACCTGGCTCCGCCCCCCGACATGGAGGCCGACCATGCGCACGCGGGCGTCGCCGAAGTCGGTGACGTCGGTGGCTCCGGGAAGCGACACGAGGCGCTCGATCTCGTGGGCGGCGGCGAGATCCGGGTTGATCATCATGTCGACACCGACACGATGCATCGAACGCCCGGAGCGCTGGGCGAAGTAGTCGATGTCCTTGACCCGCGCGATGCGTCGCGGGATGCCCAGGGCGCGGGCGCTCACGCAGGCCACGATGTTGACCTCGTCCACGTTGGTCACGGCGATGATCATGTCGGCGCTCCCGGCCCCGGCCCCATCCAGAACCGCGAGGCTGGCGCCGTTGCCGCGCACGATGAGCGCGTCGAGCTCGCTCTCGGCCCGCTGCGCGCGCTCCTCGTCATTGTCGATGACAATGACGTCGTGACCTGCCTGGGAGAGGTGGGAGGTGATGTGGTGGCCGACCTCGCCGGCTCCGACGACGACGATCTTCATGGTGCGGGGCACAACGCCCCTCCGCCTTCCTTCTTCGCAGTGCTCCAACCAGGCGACGACGGGTCCGCGGTGATGCCGCCCACGGCTCACCCCCGGCGGGCATCGGAGCAGTCTAGCAAAGAACGCACGAGAGCCAAGCGCCCTGGGACTTCCCGGGCGGATCCCGGGGCGCCCTCGGACCGGGCCGCCGCGCCGGCGGTGCGGGGCAACGAGCCTCGCAGCGTCAGGCGGGATCGCCAGACTCCTTCCAGACGCCCGCAGGGCCCGGCCCCGATGAGCGGGGTCGCCGCCGGGCCGGCTCGCGGCCGGCCCGGCCAGCCATCAGCGGGGGGGTGCGGCCGACGCCGGAGACACTCCCCCCACACCGGCGCGCCGCGGACGCCAGGGGCCACCACGCCCGGGTGCTATCCTGTACCGGACGACAGGCGTCAACCTCGCCGAACCATCCACCTCTGGGGGAGACACTCGTGACGTGGTCTCGTATGCCCTCGTGGCGGCACCTCGGGTGGGGCGTCGCGCTCCTGCTCGTGGGCGCCGGGCGCCCGCCCGCCGCGGAGCGCACCACACCCACCGGCAGGCCGCTCCTCTGGAGGATCGAGGCCGCGGCGCCGTCGCACCTCTACGGGACGATCCACATCGGCGACGAGCGCGTGCTGGCGCTGCCCGCGCTCGTGCAGAGCGCCATCGACTCGAGCGATGCACTCTACACCGAGATCCCCTTGGACGCGTCCACGATGGCGAAGGTCTTGACGGGCATGATGCTGCCGCCCGACGAGACGCTGGCCGATGCCCTGCCCCAGGAAGTGTACGCGCGCACGTCGGCGTACCTGACGTCCAAGGGGTTCGACATCCGGACGCTCTCCCGCTTCGAGGTGTGGGCGATTGCGTCGATGCTGACGTTCCTGGACAGCCTGCAGGATCGGCCGCCTGCCGAGCCTCTCGACCAGGAGCTGTACCGCCGGGCCACCGCGGCCGGCAAGCAGGTCGGCGGCATCGAAACCGTCGAGGAGCAGCTGGCGCTGTTCGAGGCGTTCAGCCGCGAGGAGCACGTGGCGCTTCTGGTGAAGACGCTCGATCTGCTCGAGGAAGCGCAAGAGCAAGGCACCAGCTTCACCGAGCGGCTGATCCGCGAGTACCTGGAGGGCGACGCGGAGGAGCTGCGCCGCACCATCTACGAGTTCTCCGACCCGAGTGATGCCCTCGACCGCAAGTTCGACCAGGTGCTGCTCACGGGCCGCAACGCGCGCATGGCCGAGCGCATGGCCCGGAAGATTCGCGAGCAGCCGCAGATGTCGTTCTTCTTCGCCGTGGGCGCCGGCCACCTGGGTGGCGAGGACGGCGTGGTGGCGCTCCTGCGGGCGCGGGGGTTCACGTTGCGGCACATCTCCCCGAGGGCCGTCACCGTCGAGCCGGGCGGCCGGTGAGCCCCTACTCCTGGCGCACCGGCCTGCCGCCGGCGTCCAGCATGGCCCGGATCTCCCCGAGGCAGCGGGAATCGCGCAGGCTCGGGAGCGCCGAGAGGCGTGCGACCCAGGGGCGGGCCCGACGCGCGAACTCGTCGGGCGGCAGATCGTGGTCCGGGAGCGTCTCGGGCGCCCGGCGGTTCCCGAACAGCACGTTGCGCTCGATCGCGAAACCCTCCGGCCGGGACTGGATCGCCACGGCGGTCTGGATACAGTAGTACTCGGGGTCGTCGTACTTGGGGTCCTGCCCGGTGCGGAAGACCAGATTGTCGCGGCAGGCGCCCGGGGACGGCTCGCCGCCCGCCTGCCGCGTGATCGAGATGCCGCAGGCGCCGGTGTCGAAGACGACGTTGCGCTCGATGCGCGCCACGGGCCTGCCCCTGCCGGCGTCCCAGTAGGCGATGCCCCAGGTCAGAACCTCCTCGACGACGTTCTCCTGCACGTCCGCCCGGGCATCGACGAAGATCCCGATGCCCTTCCAGTAGCGCGTCACCCGGTTCCTGCGGATGCTCGCCCTGGCGTCCCAGGTCACACCGATGCCGACGCCGCGGCCGCCGCCGATGCGCTTCCCGCGCGCTTTGTCCACGCCGTCGATCAGGTTCTCCTCGATGGTCGCCTGGGCGCCCCGGTAGAGCGCGATGCCGTCCCACGAGTTGCGGACGATCGCGTTGCGCAGGATGTCGATGCGCGCGCCCTCGCGCCCGGCGATTCCGATGATCCCGACCACGACCTCGGCGACGCGCGAGGCTGCGCCGATGTTGTCGGCGATGCGGCAGGCCTCGATGCGCACCGAGCTGCGCTTGACGACGACGGCGGCGTCCGTCGCGTTGCCGTCGGCGTCCCGGACGCCTCCGGTGACCGAGACGTTCTGCAGGACACAGCCCTCGCAGTCCTCGAAGAGGATGCCGTAGCCGGCGCCGGTGTGGATGACGACCTCCTCGGGTCCCGAGCCGGTGCCGGTGACGAGGATCCCCGCGCCCGAGAGACGCGCGCCCACGCTCGCCTCGACGAGCGTCCGGGGGTCTTCACAGTTCCCGCACGTCGAATCCACGTAGGCGCTCGGAACCAGCCGGTACTCGCCCGGGGAGAGCAGGAACTGCGTGTGATCCGACAGCCGCCCGGCGGAGTCCGTGCGCTCCGCGAGCATCGCGTGGAAGGTCCGCGGCGTCACCTGGACGTCGTGCGAGCCGGATGCCGCGACCGCCGGCGCCGCCACACAGCCGGCCAGGGCCAGCGCCCCTACGACGGATCGCATCCGCATCGTCCGCATGCAGCTCTCCGGCTTCGAGCCGGGCGGTCGCCCTACTGCGACGGCGCGGCGACCGCTCGCGGCGGTGTCCAGTCGAAGCGGTAGCAGATGACCGCCATCGGCTCCGCGTCGTCCACGTCCTCGTCGTCCTCGGGCGCGCTGCCCATCATGGCCCGGACGGCGGCGGCGAACTGGGTGACGACGAAGAGGCGGTCGGCCACCAGAATGAAGCGATCCTCCTCGAAATCGCCCTCGCCGGCAAGCGTGACGCGCTGCTGGAAGCGTCCCTGCGCATCGAAGACGTCGAAGGTGCCGAGCGCTCCTTCCGGAGCTCGCTTGGCTCCGCGGCTGGACAGCACCCACACGTGACCGCTATCGGTCACTTCCATCCAGCGGATGTCGCGGTCGCGATCCGAGACCTCCACCTTGGGGCTGCCGCGCCGGCCATGGCGGCGGGGGCGCGAGCCGAGACGCTGCTTCAGGCGATCCATCTCCCGCGGCGAGCGCATGAGCGGTTCGTACTCCCGCTCGATGATGCGCTGCAGCCGTCCATCGGGCCCCCAGACGTGGATGGTGTATCCGAAGTCGAGGCTGGCGAGCACGGCCCCGTTCGGCGCCACGGTCCAGGGGTAACCGGAGCCGTCGCGCTCGCGGATCACCACGTTGGCCATGTCCATGCGACTCGTGGCCTCGTGGAACGTGGCGACCTGTCGCCCCTGCATGTCCATGCGGACGAGACGATGCGAGCGTTCGATTCGACCCGCGTGGAAGCTGAAGTTGTTGCCGTGCAGAACGAGCGAGCCACCACGGAAGAGGCCGCGCTGCAGGACGCGAAAACCGCCCTCCTCGGGGCCCGGGATCGGGAACTCGTCCGCGGGTTCTCCCTGCTTGGTGAGGAGCACCAGCCCGCTCGGACGCGCCTGCACGACCGCCACGTTGCCATCCGGCATGAAGAACAGGGCGCCCGGCTGCCGGAACTCGCCCGGTCCGCCTCCCTCGCGGCCGATCGTGCGCAGGAACTCCCCGTCCCGGGTGAAGACCTTCACCTCGGCGAGCTGGCGGTCGAGCAGGTAGACGTCTCCCGACGGATCCACGGCGATGTCGACGATGACGCCGAAGAACTCCCCTGCGGCTTCCGAATCCCCGCCGATACGCCAGAGTTCCTCCAGCTCCAGCGCCAGGTCGGGAAGCGCCGGCTGCGCGGGGTTGCGGACGCGGACCACGCCGTCCGCACCCGTCACCGTCCCCTGCGGGTCGGGGAGCGCGGCGGAGGCCGCAAGAAACAGCACCAGGAGGGCTCGAGCCAGGAGCGCCCGAGCCGCGTTCGCAGGGTTCATGGAGGTTCTCCGGGTCGAAGGGCGTGCCGCGCGACGCCTGCGGAGCCACGCCGGACGTGCCCACGCGCAACGTCGTACACCGTATCACACGGGATCACACGGTCCACATGGCCGCGTCGCACGGGCTCGTACCCGACAGAAGCGTAGTGGTTCGGATCCCGGACATCGCGACACGGATCCGCATCTGGCATTGACCCCGAACCGGGGGTGCGTGCTACGCTGCAGCAATCATGGGCAGCCCTGACAGGATCGGATCCTGCGTCTAGGCGCAGATGCCACCTGACTGACTAATCGACAAACGACTCGATGCGCGAGCGCCTGCTGTCTCTGCTACTCGGAGCCACCGTAATCGCCACACCCGTGGGCGCCCAGGTGGAGTCTGCCTACCCGCGACTCGCGAACATGTACTGGCCGACGGTCGTCGACTCGACGATCATCCAGGCGCTCGCCTCGTGGGACGTCGTCGTCCTGAACCCCGTCTGGTCCGACAGTCAGCTCGCGCAGCTCCGGGCGCTCAATCCGGGCATCAAGATGTTCTTCATCGTCAACGCGTACTCCATCGTCACACCGGGAGCGACGAACGACCCCTGGAAGCTGGAGAACTACGCCTACGCCGAGGACAACGATCTCTGGTGGTACGACGTCGACCAGAACATCGCCTCCGACTGGCCGAACACGCGCATGGCGAACATCACGGGGCTGGGCCCCGTGGGACCTCGAGGACAGTGGAAGGACTACTTCGCGGCGCGCGTCGAGGCTCTGGTCGACGCGCGTTCGGAGCTGGACGGCCTGTTCCTCGACAACTACTGGCGCGACATTTCGTGGCAACAGGTCTGGAGGCAGCTCGATTCGGACTGCAACCCGACGCACAATCCCGCTGGCTGTGACGGCGTGATGGACTCGAACGCCACCCTCGACTCGCTGTGGAACCAGGCGCTGCGGGACCTGGTGGCCGACATCCGCCAGCGCTTCGACGCCCTCGAAGTCCAGCGACCGCGACCGCTCGCCATCATCACGAACAACTCGGCCGACTACTTCGAGTGGCTGAACGGCACGATGGCCGAGTACTTCCCATCCGGGCACAGCAACATCGACTACGACAATGTCTATGGCTACAACTGGAACCAGGAGATGTCGGCGTGCCCGGGCGGCTATCTGGTGGCGCCGTTCCGCTCGGCGCCGTACCAGGTTCTCGTCCTGAACGCCGAGTGGACTGGCACGACGTGGTCACCCGGCCAGTCCTCGGAGTTCGAACGTCACAAGCGCTTCACGCTCGTGTCGACGCTGCTCGGAGACGGCTACTTCAGCCTCGACGCGGGCCATGCCGGGCACGGCAATCTCTGGTGGGAACCCGAGTACGATCATGCCGGAAGGGGAAAGGGCTATCTGGGCCAGCCGCTGGGGCCGATGGTGCGTCTGCTGCAGCCGACCGGGACGGAGAACCTCTTCAATCCCGACTTCGCCAACGGCAGCAGCAGCTGGCTCGCCTTCCCCTTCGACGCCACCGGAAGCTTCAGCATCGACACCACGGTCGTTCATTCGGTCCCCGGTGCCGCACGCCTGGACGTGCAGAGCGTCCTGCCGTCCGGGTCGTACAAGCTGTGGCAGTCACCCGTCTCGCTGGTCGAGCATCGGGACTACACCATCAGCTTCTGGGCGCGTGCCGGCGCCGAGCTGCAGCTCGAGGTGCACCTGTACGCGGACGATTGCACCGGCTCGCGGTGCTGGGGCGACCAGCGGTTCTGCGTGCCGGCGCAGTGGACGCGCTTCGAGATGTCCTTCAGCTCCCGCGGCACGGCCGAGGCGGGACTCAATTTCTTCGTGAAAGCACCGGGCACCGTGTGGATCGACGACGTTTCGTTGCGCGAGGGGGACACGAGCCTGTTCAGGCGGGACTTCGACAACGGTGTCGTCCTTCTCAACTACACCCGAAGCACCCAGGTGGCGGCGCTCGAGACCACGTTCTACCGGCTGTGGATCCCGGGCTCGGACGCGTTCGACGGCGCCGCCGTGACCTCCGAGACCATCCCGCCGTCCGACGCCCGGATCGTCCTGAGAGACTCGGTCGAGGCGCTGGCGCCGCCGGACTCGACGCCGAGCGACGTGGCGGAACTCTCTGCGACGCGCCCGCGTCTGTTCCCGAACCGCCCCAACCCGTTCAACCCCCGAACCCGGATCGGCTTCAGCGTCACCCGCGACGAGCACGTGCACCTGGCCGTGTACGACATTGCCGGTCGACTCGTGCGCACGCTCGCCGACCGCCGGATGACCCGCGGAGAGCACGAGGTCCGCTGGGACGGCAGCGATCGTTTCGGCCGTCTCGTCCGCTCCGGCGTCTACCTCTGCCGCATCACCACACCCTCCTTCAGCAAGAGCCGCAAGATGGTGCTGGTGCGCTAAGGGCATTTGTCCGGCGGGTGGACCGTCTCGGGGTCGGGGAGGGTATACTCGCTCCGCGCCGCCCGTGACCGCGTTTGCACCTGCCGTTTCGTGGAGGAGGTCCGTGCGCGGAGTGCTTGTCGTCGTGCTCCTGCTCGCAGGCAGCTACGCCGTCCTGTGCGTCCTCGCCCTCCTGTTCCAGAAGAGGCTCACCTTCTTCCCGGAGCGACGGCTCGAGGCAACACCGGCGGCGATCGGGCTCGAGTTCGAGGAGGTCTGCCTCGAAACGGAGGACGGGGTGCGCATCCACGGCTGGTTCGTTCCGGCCGCGAATCCGCGCGGAGCGCTGGTTTTCTGCCACGGCAACGCCGGGAACATCTCGCACCGACTCGATTCCATCCGGCTCTTCAACGGACTCGGGCTCGCGACGCTGGCGTTCGACTATCGTGGCTACGGTCGCAGCGACGGCGACATCAGCGAGGCCGGCACCTATGCCGATGCCCGGGCCGCCTGGCGTCACCTCGTCGAGAAGCGTGGGTTTCCCGCCGACCGGGTCCTCGTGTTCGGGCGCTCGCTCGGGGCGGCGGTCGCCATCGAGCTGGCCGCCGGCGTGAAGCCCGCGGGCGTGATCGCCGAGTCGGCCTTCACATCGATGGCCGACATGGCGTCGCACGCCTACCCCTGGCTGCCGACGCGCTGGCTCCTGCGCCTGCGCTACGACTCGGTCGCGCGGGTGCGGGAGATGCCCACGCCGAAGCTGTTCGTGCACAGCCCCCAGGACGACGTCGCCCCCTTCCGGCTCGGACGCCGCCTCTTCGACCTGGCGGCAGAGCCGAAGAGCTTCCTGGAGATCCGTGGATCGCACAACGAAGGGTGGATGCAATCGGGGCCGCAGTACGTGGACGGCTTGCGGCGCTTCCTCGACTCGATCCTCCGGCCCGGGGGCGCGGACCGAAGCGCCTCGCCGGACCGCCGCTGATGAGCGCCGGGCCCAGCCGCTGCGTGGATGTATCCTCTGCGGGGAGGCAATCGACATGCCAGAAGAACCATTCGACGAGCACGCCGAGGAGTACGACGCGTGGTTCCTGAAGAACCGCAACGTCCTGGGCTCCGAGGTGCTGCTCCTCAAACGTGTCCTGACCGATGCCGGCAAGACCTTGAGCGTCGGCTGCGGAAGCGGCCTCTTCGAGC
>JBHHXQ010000092.1:0-10541 GCA_046757105.1 Candidatus Krumholzibacteriia bacterium | reverse complement strand
AGCTTCCGAAGGGAAGCGTGGCCAGATCCTCGAGGATCGGGTCGCGCGTGTCGCGTTCGACGTCGGCGCTGGCGAGCGATGGAATGCCGGCGCTCGCCACGATCCGATACTGCCGCTCGGGACCCACGGGCACGTCGTCGGTGAGCGTCAGGGTGCCGCCGGAGAGGGCGCCGTCCAGGTCGAAGGCCGCCGGGCTCTTCGGGTCGGTGACGTCCAGCACCACCAGCGGCTGGCCGCTGAAACCGCCGATCGTGTAAGCGACCGGGCCCGTGGCGCCGCCGCTCGTGCAGCGAACCCGGTCGTCGCGGGCCTGGTAGTCGGCCACGTAGGCCAGCTTGACGTTGTCGACGAAGGGCGTGGTGTCGGTGAACGCATCCTGCACCTCGTCAGCCGTGAGCACGATGGTGATGTCGCCCGGCTCCATCTGCGCATCCGGGATCTCCCCGCACACCTCGATGCGCGGCGGCGCGTTCGACGGGCTCGGGAGGACGCCCTCGTGGCTGCCGAGGAGCGTGCGCCGGCCGCTGGGGAACTCGACCTGGACGGTGAAGGCACGCCGCAGCCAGTCCTGCTGGGTGTCGACGCACACCTCGAGGGGCGAGCCGGCATGCCGAGCCGGAACCGGCACCGTCCACTTCGCCTCGCGACCCGCCGTGGCCCGGTCGAGCAGGAAGTAGAGCTCCGAGTCGTCGCTGTAGACCCACAGGTTGATCGCCCGGTCCTCCTCGTACGTGATCCGCTGGTCGAAGCTCGCCGGTCCGGAGAGCGGATTCGCGACCGCAGGCCGCACCGGGATGCGAGCCGGCGTTCCGGCGTCGGCAACCGAGAGCCAGTAGACGTTCATGAAGGAGTAGCGCGCCGCCCTCTCGCCGGCGGTGTCGTCGTCGCGCGGATGCTCCGCGTAGAACAGGAAACTGTCCCCGGCCCGGAACAGACCATCGCCGTCGGCATCTTCCACCAGGATCGGGATCTCGAGGATCTGCGCATCGAGCGGCCGGGCTTCGTCGAAGCGCTTGAGCACCAGCCGCACCCGATCGACCGGCGTGCCGTCGGGAAACCCGGCGCCCAGAAGTGTCGATGCCTGGACGCGCAGCGGACCGGTCTCGCCGACGCGCAGCTTCCACTCGTCCTCTCCGAGGAGGCCGGGCCGCAGCAGCCCGCTCTTCAGCGGCCCGCCGACCTGCCGCACGCGCGCCCGGGCGCGCAGCCAGCGCCGGGCGCTCGTCGCGTTCACGACCGTGCTGCGATAGACGCGCTCCCAGGAGCGCGGCGTCACCAGCTCGGCCGTGCTGGCATCATCCGGCTCCCGTGCGCCCCGCCCTCCCGGCTGCATGCGGACCTCGACGACCAGCCGGCGCACGATGCGCAACCGGCCGCTCCTCGGCTCGTAGAGGAGCGGTCTCACCTCGAGGGGCACGACCCACTGATGGCGCAGCTTGCCGGCCTCCCCCAGACGCACCGGCTCCAGACGCGCGCCATCCGCGACATAGAGCTGCGGATCGAAGCGCAGGATCTCGAGCGGCATGCCGGTGCTCGGATCGTCCGGGGACGTCCCCGGCCCATAGCGCACCGAGAGGATGGGGCGCGGCAGGAGCCGCACCACGCCCTGGTCGCGGATGTCGGACTCCACGATCCGGACGGAGGCACGCGCCCCGGACGGCATGGCGATGAGCTGTGTCCCCACGGCGAGTTCCGGCGCCCCCGCCGAGCCCTGCGGTCTGAACCCAGGCACCTCGAAGCGGGTGAACGCGCCGCCGTCGAGCGTCGTCTCGATGCGTTCGGGGGCGGGGATGCGGATCTCGAGCACCAGCCGAAGGCCGTCCGCAGACTCGGAGACGATACGCGACTCCATGGAGTATGCCGCCGTTGTCGCCACGCCCAGCAGGAATCCGGCGAGCCGTGCGAGCCTCCACGGAGCGTGGGCCAGCATCTCGATCTCCGATCACAGGGGAGGGTGTCGCATGGCGTGAGGCGGGTGCACGAGCCACGCCAGTATAGGGGCGCGCTCCGCAGCCGGTCAAGACACCCGGATTCCACCCACTGCACGGGTTGCAGGGAGCCGCTTCGTGCGGCCTCGGGCGGGCCGCCTCGCCCTTGTCTGGCCATCGATCACCCGCTACGCTTCGTTGTCTCGCGACCCGAGACACCTGGACGACCCTCAGCGTCCGCACGACGGCCGTCGGCGGCTCCGGCCACATGGTCCACCACGAACGGCACACACGATGCAATGACCCGGCATCGGGACCGTGAAAGACCTCGAGACCCGGAGGAGCCTCGCACATGAGCAAGCGCGTTCTGATCATGGGAGCCGCAGGCAAGGACTTCCACCTGTTCAACACTCTGTTCCGGGGACGCAACCACGCGCGTGTGGAAGCGTTCACGGCGACACAGATCCCGGGCATCGAGGGGCGCGTCTACCCGCAGGAGCTGGCGGGACCGGAATACCCGGGCGGCATCCCGATCGAGCCGGAGGAGCGGCTGGAAGAGCTCATCCGCGAGCGCGCCATCGACGAGGTTCTCTTCGCCTACAGCGATGTCTCCTACGACCACGTGGACGAGCGCCGCCGCTGCGTCGAGGCTACCGGCACCGCGTTCCGGACCCCCGACCCGCGCGCGCTCATGCTCGAAACCCGCGTTCCCGTGGTCGCGGTGTGCGCCGTGCGCACGGGCTGCGGCAAGAGCCAGACGAGCCGGCACGTTCTGGAGGTTCTGCGGAATCTCGGCAAGCGCGTCGTCGCGGTGCGCCACCCGATGCCCTATGGCGACCTCGTGAAGCAACGTGTGCAGCGCTTCGCTTCCATCGACGACCTCCAGGCGCAGCACTGTACGATTGAAGAGATGGAGGAGTACGAGCCGCACATCCGCAACCAGGCGATCGTCTACGCCGGCGTCGACTATCGAGCCATACGCGACGCGGCGCAGCGGGAGGCGGACGTCGTCATCTGGGACGGCGGCAACAACGACACACCCTTCTTCCGGCCGAAGCTGCACATCACACTCGTCGACCCGCACCGTCCGGGTCACGAACTCTCGTACTACCCGGGGAGGGAGAACCTCGAACTCGCCGACGTCATCCTGTTCAACAAGATGGACTCGGCCTCGCGAGAGAACGTCGAGCAGATCGAGGCCAACATCCAGAAGCACAACCCGCGCGCCAAGCGTGTCTACGCCCGGAGCCCCATCCACGTCGAGAGGGTCGACCACATCGAGGGCAAGCGCGTGGTCGTCGTCGAGGACGGACCGACGGTGACGCACGGTGGCATGAAGTTCGGCGCCGGCATTCTGGCCGCCCGCAAGTACGGTGCGCGCGAAACCGTCGATCCGCGCCCGTACCTCGTGGGCTCGATCGCCGAGACCTTCCGGACCTACCCGGACATCGGCACGCTCATCCCGGCCATGGGGTACGGCGAGCGGCAGATGCGGGATCTCGAGGAGACGATCAACCGGGTCGAATGCGACAGCGTCATCGTGGCGACACCGATCGATCTGGGACGCGTGCTCCAGCTCGACAAGCCGGCCGTGCGCGTGACGTACGAGCTCGACGACAGCGCCTCGCAGCCGAACCTCGAGCAGCTGCTGCGGGAGATCTTCGCGTAGCCACCCCCAGCGCGCACGGGCTCGCGTGCACGGCCCCGGCAAGCGGCCCCGCACCTGTCCCGGCAACCGGCCCCTCGTCCCCCCGGACCGCGCCCCGCCACGACCATCGGGCGAACCGGCGGTCCCGCCCCGGCCTACGGGTGCATCAGCAGCGCCAGGATGGCTTTCTGCACGTGCAGCCGGTTCTCGGCTTCGTCGAAGACCACCGAACGGACGCTGTCCATGACGTCGTCGGTGACCTCCTCGCCGCGGTGTGCCGGCAGGCAGTGCATGAACAGGACGTCGTCCGCCGCGTGCGACAGAAGCTCCGTGTTGACCTGGTAGGAGCGCAGGGCACGCACGCGCTCCTCGTGCTCCACCTCCTGGCCCATGCTGGCCCAGGTGTCGGTATAGATCACGTCGACGCCGCGCACCGCCTCGACCGGGTCCTCGGTGACGAGGATCTCCGCGCCCGAGCTGCGGGCCATCTGGCGCGCACGCTCGAGGATCTGCGGCTGCGGCTGATAACCGCTCGGGGAGCCGACGCGCACCCGCATTCCCATGCGAGCGCCGGCCTGCAGGAGGGAGTGCGTGACGTTGTTGGAGTCGCCGAGGTAGGCGAGCGCCAACCCCTCGAGGTGTCCCTTCTTCTCCTGGACGGTCAGCAGATCCGCCATCGCCTGGCACGGATGCAGCAAGTCGGACAGGCCGTTGATGACGGGCACACCGCTGTAGCGGGCCAGATCCTCGACGTCGGAGTGCGCGTACGTACGCGCCATGATGCCGTTCAGGTAGCGGCCCAGGACGCGCGCCGTGTCCGCGATCGTCTCGCCACGGCCGAGCTGCAGGTCGCTGCTCGAAAGGAAGAGCGCCCGCCCGCCGAGCTGCGACATGCCGACCTCGAAGGAGACACGCGTGCGCGTCGAGCTCTTCTGGAAGACCATTCCGAGCGTCTGCCCCACGAGCAGCGGATGCGGTGTGTGCGTGCGCAGCTCGTCCTTGAGTCGCGAAGCGACGCGCAGGATCGTTTGGAGTTCCTCGCTGCTGTATTCGTGGATCGAGATGAAGCTGCGGCCTCGAAACGCCACGCCGACCTCCTCACGCAGAATCGCCCAGCGGACCGGACACAGGAAAGGCGCAACCCTGTTGGAAGCCTCTCCCCTCCGAAACTGCGGGCGGCAACATTCGACGTTTCCACCCGACGAGGCTCCCCGCTTCAGCAGAGCTGCGCCTGATCGGGGATGATTCTACAATCTCGGTGCCTGGACTGGCAACTTCCCGGTGGCTCGCCAGGAGCGACGGCCGGTTTGAGAATCCTTTCACAAACGCCTCCGCCGTCTCGGCCCGACCCGCGACCGGCTGGAGCGCGGCCGCAGGGTCCCGGCGCCCCTCAGCCGAGCCAAAAAGTCGATTGAGTTTCTGGCTGACGCCCCGAGATCGCCGTCCGGCCCGGACGGCCGCAGCGCTCGGCGGCCGGGCGCCGCCACGCCGATGAGGCAATCACCGCTGCGACTCGACGATGCAGCGCGGCGCGAAATCGACCAGGTCGACCGAAACGCAGTGGAACTCGATGCCCTGGTGCAGGCCCTGCGGGTACGTCCCGGGCGCCATGGCGTGCAGGTGTCCATAGGTGCAGACCCGGACGCCGAACTCGCGCAGCAGATCCAGCACCGGCGACTCGCCGGACTCGACCGCGTAGGGGGGAAAGTGCAGCATCGCGAGGATGGGGCCGCCGCCACCGGCGCTCTCGAGCGACAACCGCAGCCGGTGCAGCTCGCGATCGAAGATCCGCTCGTCCTCCGGGCTGGTCTCGGGGCCGGGCAGGAGCCAGCCGCGGCTGCCACAGATGCGCCACCCCTCGACCTCGACGTTGTCGTTCTGCAACGGCACGATGCCGGACGGCAGGACTTGCTGCAGCCTCCGCAGGCTCCCCCACCAGTAGTCATGGTTGCCGCGCAGGAGGATCTTCCGCCCGGGCAGCGCCCCCAGGTAGTCGAGATCGGGCTTCGCTTCCTCCAGCCGCATGGCCCACGAGGTGTCCCCACACACGAGAACCGTGTCGGGCCCGCGCACCCGCTCGCCCCAGGCGCGCGCTACCCGGTCGGCATGGTTCACCCACTCCGGACCGAAACGGTCCATCGGTTTTTCGACGGCGAAGGAGAGGTGCAGATCCGAGATGGCGAAGATCGACATGCGCGCACCGTAGCACACGCTCGTCTGCGGATGAAGACGCCTCGACGGCGCGTACCGGGCGGCATGCGCATCGAGGCCGCGTCGCTCGTGCGAGGCTGCGAAGAAGAGGAACAAGCCGGCGGGAGGTCTTGCGAACGTAGCGCATTCCTAGCGCGAGCGGGATGCCAGAAGCAGGGGGTGTGCGATCTTCCAGCCGCGCTGCGTCAGGTGCAGCCGGTCCCCGGTCACGAACGAGGCCAGCGAATCGCCCATCGCGACGCGGTACTCCACGATGTACGCGACGTCCACCTGGCCGCGCCCGCGGTCCCGGACCCGGAAGTCGCGACAGCGCAGCTCGACGAGCTCGGGAAGAGCAATCATGTTGCGCGCGTCCTCCGGCGAGGAACCGAGAAAGCAGTCGAGCGCCGAGACGTGACGGCGCTCGAGCATCCGATGCCAGTAGGAGGCAATGGTGTTCTGGGGCCGCGAGTAGGCCGCAAGCAGCCGCCGGGGGCTGTCGAACGACGGCCCGCACATCAACACCACGAGTGCGGTCAAGCGGAGTTTCTTCACGGGAACAATCGTAGGTGCGAGGATCCACGGGAGAGCGATTTAGTGCCATGGCCATTATAGCAAACGTGGATTCGTTCCGATAGCGCGTTCGAACCCTTGCTCGGCTCACCGGGCGTATCGGGGAGCATGCTGCCGCATCGCTCCGCGTGGCGGTCGCGGTCGGGTCAGTCGGAGGGCGGCTCGTACTCTTCACGCGGACTGTTGAGGAAGAAACGGAAGCCGAGCAGCAGGGTGAGACCGTCGAAATGCTCGGTTTCGTCCACGAGATCGCGCCGTTGCATGAACGTGTAGCGCGGCCCGAAGTAGGCCATCCAGTTCTTGTCGAACACGAAGAGCGCCGACGTTCCGACCTCGAACGCGGGCAGCAGCAGGTTCGTGGTGTCGGGCTCGAGGCCGAGCACCGGGCGCATCCAGCGCGTCACCGAGTAGAGGCCCACACCCGCATGGAACTCCGGTTTCACGTATCCGCTGCGCAGCCCGCTGTGCGCGTAGCGCAGACGCAGCATGATCGGGTTGACCTCGACCCGATAGGCGAGCTCGCTCTCCGGCAGGAAGAGCTCCGACGGGTCGACGATGACCAGCGGGTTGGCCTGCTGCTGGCTGCCGAGGCGTCCGAACGTGGCCTCGAGGAGCAGATGGTCGGCGAGGTGCGTCCCGATGCCGATCTCGATCTGGCCGATGACGCGCTCGTCGACGACGTCGCCGTCGAGGTTCGTCGTGAGGACGTCGACGCCGCCGCCGACGTTCAGGTAGGAGCGCGGCAGCGCCTCCGCGCGTCCGCAGGTCAGTGCGACCAGGAGCGCAACGGGCGCAACGAAGGCGGTGCGGTTCACGGTTCCCCTGCAGGGCTCGGGCCGGCGGAGAGCGAGGGGGTCGCATCCAACATACGCGTCGCGGCGCCGGGACGCCAGTCGGCGTCAATCCGGCAGCCGCTCGAGCCGCTGGCGCCAGTCGCCGCGCGTTTCGTGGCCGTCCGCGTGGTCCGCCAGCCACTCGAGGTACGCGCGGGCACGCTGGCGCACCAGCACCGAAGACCCGGCGCGCCGCGCGAGCTGCACGGCCAGAGCTTCCACCACCGATTGCAGCGCCGCCTCCGCGTGTCGCGGCCAGACCAGGCGATCCAGCGCCAGGAGCGCCGCCTCCCCAGTGGAGGAGTCGGGGACACGCGACCCGGAGACGTCCAGCCTGCGCCTCTCCGGCTGCGCCAAGCCGTGCGGTGCGGACAGACGCAGCCACTCGCGCATGTGCTCGAGATCCACGTTCGTGACCCGGTCCGCGTCGATCGCCGCCGCGTGTGGGCCGCGCCCTGCCGCCGCCTGCGCCGCCAGCCGGGCATAGACCGAGCGCGCCGCCGCCGAATCTCCAGCGATCGCCGCGCTCACGAACCCAACGATCTCGAGTTCCGGGACGCCGGGCCTCCCCAGATCGGTGGCGACGCCCATGCGCGCGACCTGGTCCAACCCGTGTGCAGCCGGACCCGTCGGACGCAGGACGGCCTGGCCCGGCAGCGTCACGCCTTGCCGCTTCGCCTTCGCGGCCGCGTCGGGCCCCTGCGCATCCAGCACGACGGTCACCCGAGGCTTCCCGAGCGGCTCAGCGATCCGGATCACGTCCGGGCGCCCTTTCGACTCGTCTGTTGCCTCGCTGGGCGCGTCGATGCCGAATGATGCCTCGTCCGCCAGGCGCGCGTCCGGCGCCTCGAGGACGAGGGCACCCGGAGCTGGGACGGGTTTCTGCAGGGGCGGACTCGGCGGGGCTGGCGGGCTCGGTGGCGGCCCGAGCGGAGATGGCGCCGGCGCCTGCGGGGTGGCCGAGCGCCGCTGCGCGAGCGCTCTGCCGGATTCCATCTTCTCTCGAACCGGGGGCTCGGATGCGTCCGGAGCCGCCGCCACGTCGGGTGGTTCGGGTCGCACCGCCGCTGGCGGCGGCAGCTCCGCGTCGCGGAAGCCGCGCACGCCGACGTAGGTGACGAGCGTGATCGTGGCCAGTGCGGTCGCCGCGCGCGGCCAGGCCAGCCGGCCGGACGGCAGGAACCAGGCCGCCAGACGTTCGTAGAACCGTTCCGGGCCGGCCGAGACCGGCCCCGGCAGACGTGACGCGACCCGCTCGGGGAAGCGCTTCCAGTACGACGCGCCCGGGTCGTGTGGCGGGATCTCGCACAGCCGCGCGTGGACCTCGCGCAGCGCCTCGAGCTCCGAGCTGCACAGCGCGCAACCTCCCAGGTGTGCTTCGAGCCGCTCGCGATCCGCGCCGGAGAGCTCACCGTCGAGGTAGGCGCTCAGATGCTCCTGAACGTGCGATGCATCACTCATGAGACGACTTCCGGTTGTGGCCGGCCGTGCCGGCGCTCCCCGCCTCCAGGGCGTCGCGCAGCATGCGGCGTGCACGGTGGATGCGCGACATGACGGTGCCGACCGGCACGCCCAGCGCAGCTGCGATCTCCGCGTAGGAGAGCTCGTCGTACGTGCGCAGCGTGAGCGTCACCCGGAACTCCTCCGGAAGCGTGGCCAGCGCCTTCTCGAGTCGGCGTCTGGTCTCCTCGCCCTCGAAGCTCTCTTCCGGGTTCGCGGCGGTCTCCTGCACCGTCTGTGCCGCCACCTCGAAGCGCTCCCCACCTGCGGTCTGCCGGCGGCGGCGCTTGTCGATCTCGTTCAGTGCCACGCGCGTCGCGATGGTCCGCAGCCACGTGTACATGGTGTAGCGCTCGTCGTAGCGTTCGAGCGCCTCGTAGGCGCGCACGAAGGTCTCCTGTGCCACATCGTCGGCGTCATCGTGGTTCCCCATCAGACGATAGGCGATCCCGTAGATCGAGCGCATGTACATCTCGACGAGCTGCCGAAAGGCGCCTGGATGCCTGGCGCGTGCAGCCCGCACCAAGCTGCGGACCTGCGTCGCGTGTCCTTCCTTGCCGGGGGCCATCGACCCATCCTGCCATTCGAGATACCGCTCATCCCGCGGTCCATTCCCGGCCCCGAGGGCCCTCGGGGCGCATCCGGGAACCTTCGCCAAGGGTCTGATTTTACATCGACTTCCGGAGCTGGTACATTGCGCCGCGGCACCCCGGGACGGCCCGTGGATGCTATCATGCGGCGCACGACGCCCGAGGAGACCCATGAGCAAGGCCACGAACGCGCGCGCCAGCCGCCTCCACGCGCTCGAGGAGCGCCGCCAGCGCGCCCTCCAGGGCGGCGGTCCGGAACGCATCGCCCGGCAGCACGAGAGCTCCCGCCTGACGGCGCGCGAGCGCGTCGAGCTGCTCCTCGACCGCGGCTCCTTCCTCGAACGCGGCGTCTTCGTGACGCACGACTGCACCGACTTCGGCCTGGAGAAGCGGCGCATCACCGGTGACGGGGTGGTTTCCGGACACGGGACGATCGACGGCCGCCTCGTCTACGTGTTCGCGCAGGACTTCACCGTCTTCGGTGGGACCTTGTCGCTGTCGAACGCGCGCAAGATCACGCAGATCATGGACCTCGCCATGCAGAGCGGCGCGCCGGTCATCGGACTCAACGACTCGGGCGGCGCCCGCATCCAGGAAGGCGTCCGGAGCCTGGGCGGCTACGCGGAGATCTTCCTGCGCAACACGCTGGCCTCCGGCGTGGTGCCGCAGATCTCGGCCGTCATGGGGCCGTGCGCGGGTGGCGCGGTGTACTCCCCCGCCATCACCGATTTCACGCTCATGGTCGACAAGACCGCCCACATGTTCGTGACCGGGCCGAACGTCATCAAGATGGTGACGAACGAGGATGTGACGTTCGAGGAGCTGGGCGGCGCCATGACGCACAACTCGAAGAGCGGCGTGGCGCACCTCCTGGCACACAACGACGCCGAGTGCCTGCAGATGATCCGCAGGCTGCTCTCGTACATGCCGCAGAACAACCTGGAGGATCCACCGCGCGCCGACCGCAGCGATCCGATCGACCGGCGCGACCCCGAACTCGACGATCTGGTACCGGACGACCCGAAGAAACCCTACGACATCGTCGGCGTCATCGAGCGCGTGGTCGATCGCGACAGCTTCTTCGAGGTGCACCCGCACTTCGCGAAGAGCATCGTGGTGGGCTTCGCACGGCTCAACGGACGCAGCATCGGCGTGGTGGCGAACCAACCGAAGGTCCTGGCCGGCGTTCTCGACATCAAGTCCTCGATCAAGGCGGCGCGCTTCGTCCGCTTCTGCGACGCCTTCAACATTCCGCTCGTGACCTTCGAGGACGTGCCCG
>JBHHXQ010000091.1:0-10623 GCA_046757105.1 Candidatus Krumholzibacteriia bacterium | reverse complement strand
GAGACCGGAGACGTCGGCCACAACGTAGACCGGGCTCACCGGCACGGGACTGCTGCCGTGTACGACTACGAGTACGAGCTCGCCAAGCTGGCCGGCGGCGTCTGCCAGTGGCTCGCCGCGACAGCGATCGATCACCACGAATCCCGGCGCCCGCACCGCCGCGTGCCCGGCCCACGGGTCGAGAAGCGATCCGGAGCGTGGCCGTAAACGATTGAGCTGCAATGAATTGAAACCCGGCGGATCGATCCACCCGGCAGGGTCCGCGCATCGCCGGAAGCCGCCGTGAAGGGTTCTCGAAGCGGCCCACGAGACTCGAATGCCGACTCCAAAGGAGGTTGCCATTCGGGATCCGGAGCCCGTAACTTCGGCGGGGTTTGCCCAGTGGAGACGCCATGAACTCTTTCGTTCGAGTGATGCAATCGTCGATCGGCGCCAAGCAGGTCATGGCCGTGACCGGCCTCGGCCTCGTCCTCTACGTGATCGCGCACATGCTCGGGAACCTGCAGGTCTTTCTCGGGCCGGACGCGCTCAATGCCTACGGCGCCAAGCTGCACGCGGTGCCCGGGTTCCTGTGGGGCGCGCGTGCGGGCCTGCTCGTGCTGCTCATCCTGCACGTCATTGCGGCCGTGCGCGTGACCCGCCTCAACCGGGCGGCGAGACCCGAGCGCTACGTCAAGAACGAGTCGCAGGAAGCGAGCTACGCGGCGCGAACCCTGATGTGGAGCGGCGTTCTCATCGTCGCATACGTCGTCTACCACCTGATGCACTTCACCATCCGCAACGTGCACACGGAGTTCTCGCACTTCCGGGACGCCCAGGGGCACCACGACGTCTACAGGATGTTGGTCGGCAGCTTCCAGAACCCGGCGATCGCCGTCGCGTACGTCGTGGCCATGGTGCTGCTGGGCATGCACCTGAGCCACGGCATCGGCAGCTTCCTGCAGACGCTCGGGTTCGCACACCCGCGGTACAACGCAGGCATCCGACTTCTCGGACCGGTCATGGCAATCATCATCGTGGTCGGCTACATTTCCATTCCAATCGCCGTTCTCCTGGGTCTCGTCGAAATGCCGTCCGGAGGTCTGTGAACATGGCGAGGGACGTGAAACTCGATTCCAAGATCCCTTCGGGGCCGATCGCCGAGAAGTGGGACAAGCACCGCTTCGAAATGCAGCTCGTGAACCCGGCGAACAAACGCAAGTTCAGGGTCATCGTCGTGGGCTCGGGCCTGGCCGGCTCGTCGGCGGCGGCCAGCCTCGCCGAGCTCGGCTACGAAGTCGACTGCTTCTGCTACCAGGACAGTGCGCGGCGCGCCCACAGCATCGCCGCGCAGGGCGGCATCAACGCGGCCAAGAACTATCAGAACGACGGCGACAGCGTGTACCGGCTGTTCTACGACACGGTCAAGGGCGGCGACTTCCGGGCCCGCGAGGCGAACGTCTACCGGCTGGCGCAGATCAGCACCCAAATCATCGATCAGTGCGTGGCGCAGGGTGTGCCTTTCGCGCGCGAGTATGGCGGCACGCTGGCGAACCGTTCGTTCGGGGGCGCACAGGTGTCGCGCACCTTCTACGCGCGCGGGCAGACCGGACAGCAGCTGCTTCTGGGAGCCTACTCGGCGCTGTCGCGACAGGTCGCGGCCAACAAGGTGCGCATGCACCCGCGCACCGAGATGCTCGATGTGGTGGTCGTCGACGGCCGCGCCGCGGGCATCGTGACGCGCGACATGGTGAGCGGCGAGATCCGCTCGTGGTCGGCGCACGCCGTCGTCCTGGCCACGGGCGGCTACGGGAACGCCTTCTTCCTGTCGACGAACGCCAAAGGCTGCAACGCCACGGCGGCCTACCGTGCCTACAAGAAGGGTGCGTTCTTCGCGAATCCGTGCTTCACGCAGATCCATCCGACCTGCATCCCGGTGTCGGGAGACTACCAGTCGAAGCTCACGCTCATGTCCGAGTCGCTGCGCAACGACGGGCGCATCTGGGTGCCGGGGGAGCCGGGCGACAAGCGGCATCCGAACGACATTCCCGAAGACGCGCGCGACTACTATCTGGAGCGCCGCTATCCGAGCTTCGGCAACCTGACACCCCGGGACATCGCCTCGCGGGCGGCGCAGGCGGTGTGCGACGAGGGGCGCGGCGTCGGCCCGACGGGGCGCGGCGTCTACCTCGACTTCGCCGACGCCATCCAGCGGCTCGGGCGGGACGTCATCGAGCAGCGCTACGGCAACCTCTTCCAGATGTACGAGCGCATCACGGGCGAGGACCCGTACGAGGTGCCGATGCGCATCTTCCCGGCCGTGCACTACACGATGGGCGGCGTGTGGGTGGACTACAACCTGATGAGCACCATCCCGGGGCTCTTCGTCATCGGCGAAGCCAACTTCTCCGACCACGGCGCCAACCGGCTGGGTGCGAGCGCGCTGATGCAGGGGCTCGCGGACGGCTACTTCATCGTGCCGTACACGCTCGGCAACTACTTCGCCTCCGACAAACCGGCACCGGTGGACACCGACCACGCCGAGTTCCAGAAGGCCCAGGAAGACGTCCGGGCCCGGATCCAGCGGCTGCTCTCGATTCGCGGCGCGCGCAGCGTGGATTCCATCCACCGCGAGCTCGGAACCCTGCTCTGGGATCACTGCGGGATGTCGCGCAACGCCTCGGGTCTGAAGCAGGCACTCGAGAAGATCCCGGCCCTGCGCCAGGAGTTCTGGGAGAACGTCAAGTTGCTCGGAACGAACGAGGAGCTGAACGTCTCGCTCGAGAAGGCGGGCCGCGTGGCCGACTTCCTCGAGTTCGCCGAGCTCATGTGCCGCGACGCGCTCACCCGCGAGGAGTCGTGCGGCGGCCACTTCCGCGAGGAGTACCAGACCGGAGACAACGAGGCGAAACGTGACGACGAGAACTTCTGTCACGTGAGCACCTGGGAGTACACCGGAACCGACTCGTCACCCGAACTCCACAAGGAGCCGCTCGAGTTCGAGTACGTGCCGCTCACGCAGAGGAGTTACAAGTAATGAACCTCACCCTGAAGGTCTGGCGTCAGAAGAACGCGAACGACAAGGGCCGCCTGGTGACCTACGAGCTCGGGGATGTCAGTCCGCACATGTCGTTCCTGGAGATGCTGGACGTCCTCAGCGAGGACCTGGAGGCCAAGGGCGAGGATCCGATCGCCTTCGATCACGACTGCCGCGAAGGAATCTGCGGCACCTGCTCTCTGGTGATCAACGGCTTGCCGCATGGACCCGAGCGCGCCACGACCACCTGCCAGCTGCACATGCGCAAGTTCAACGACGGGGACACGATCACCATCGAGCCGTTCCGGGCGCGGGCCTTCCCGGTGATCAAGGATCTCGTCGTCGATCGCACGGCCTTCGACCGCATCATCCAGGCGGGCGGCTTCGTTTCGGTGAACACGGGCGGCGCGCCGGACGGCAACGCGATCCCGGTGCCCAAGGAGGAAGCCGACACCGCCATGGACGTGGCGGCCTGCATCGGCTGCGGCGCCTGTGTGGCGGCCTGCCGGAACGCCTCGGCCATGCTGTTCGTGTCCGCCAAGGTGTCGCACCTGGCGCACCTGCCGCAGGGGCAGCCCGAGCGCAGGTCCCGGGTTCTCGACATGGTCCGCACCATGGATGCGGAGGGCTTCGGCAACTGCTCGAACCACTTCGAGTGCGAAGCGGTGTGTCCGAAGGAGATCAGCGGCCGATTCATCTCCGAGCTGAACCGCGAGTTCGGGCGCGCCGTGTTCCGGACCGCAGGCTGAGCCGCCCCATCCGGGCTGCACCCGGGCCAGTCGAGACAGACCGCCAGCCGGGAGCCCGAGCAGCGCGGCTGCCACGGCCGGTTCGACCGGCCGTCCGAACGACCCCGGAAACCGCACGGGCCGAACGCGATCGGCCCAGCCCGAGGACACCGGCACCAACGGCGGCTACCGCGTCATGAGCCATCAGCCGTCCTTCTTCGACCCCCAGCCGCCATCCGGGCGCGGCGATGCGCTGGTCCGCTTCGGCACCTCCTCCTTCTCGGCGCCGGAATGGCTCGGCACGTTCTATCCGCGGGGCACCAAGCCCGGCGACTTCCTGCGCTACTACGCCACCCAGTTCGACACGGTCGAGGTAGACGCGACCTACTACCACATCCCGGCGCCCGGCACGGTGGACTCCTGGGTTTGCAAGACCCCCGGAGACTTCTCGCTGGCGGCGAAGTTCCCGCGCTCGATCGTGCACGCGGGCGAGACGACCGATCCCGACTCCACCCGCGTGCTGCTGCCCGATGCCACCTACGCGGACCGCGACGCGTTCCTCGAAGTGATGAGCCGCCTGGGAGCGCGCCTCGGGCCGCTGGTGCTGCAGTTCCCGCACTTCCCGCGCGAGTGCTTCGCGTCCCCGGCGCAGTTCCTGGAACGTCTCGACCGCTTCCTGGAGGATCTTCCGGAGGGCTTCTGCTACTGCGTCGAGATCCGCAACCGCACGTGGATCGATGCGCGGTTCGCGTCCGTGTGCCGGCGTCACGGTGTGGCGATGGTTCTCGTGGACCGGGTCCACATGCCGCACGCGGACGAGATCATGCGGCAGCTCGACCCGGTGACGGGAAGCTTCGCCTACGTCCGGCTGCTCGGAGACCGCCGGAGGATCGAGGCCATCACGGCGCGCTGGGATCGCGAGGTCATCGATCGCCGCAGCAGCCTCGAACGTTGGGCGCAGGTGCTCGTGCGGTTGAGCGAGCGAGCGGTGCCCACGTTCGTCTACGCCAACAACCACTACGCGGGGCACGCCCCCACGACCGTCCGCCGCCTGCACCAGATGTACACGCAGGCGATCGACCGACGTGCCCGGTGACACCGCCGGGCACCGGCGTGCCGGCGCAGGCGCCCTCAGCTCTTCGCGTCCTGCTTCCCGAACACGTTTCGAGCCCGTTCGTGGAGCTTCTTCTTCGCCTCCTCGACCTCCCGCAGCGCATCCTCGAGCTGTCGGAGCTCTTCGTCGCGCACCTTCAGACCTTCGCGAATGAACAGCGCGGCCGCCTCCGACCGGCTCTTGACGACGCCGGTCTCGACCCATGCGTCCAGCTTCCGGCAGGTCTCCTCGTCCACGCGCACCATGACCACCTGGTCGCGGAGAGACCGCCCGAGCTCCTGGACGCTCTCCTTCAGGCCAGGCGCGACGCACACCACCCGCACCTGCCCGTCACCCAGCTCCCCACCGCAGAGCTCCTCGAGACTGACTCCGGCATCCTCGAGCTTTGCGTGGATCCGTTCCCACAACCGCCCATGCGGCATCCCCTTGTTCTTCTTCTCTTCGGACATCCCGGCTCCCATCGCTGCGTAAGAATATTACGCATTACACAGGGAACATAATCCCGCGATGGACCGGGCGCAAGGGCGTCCTTCCCGACTCCAGCCACGCCGTCGCCGGGCCGGACTGTGGATCCGGCCGGCGAGCGGGGCGGCAAGATGTCTCGATTCCCCTGGAGTGGTGGGCTCCCCCGGGAGGGAGGTGCGCCGGAGGGATCCTCTATGGACGCACGATGGCGTAGATCAGCTGGTCGAGAAGCCGACCTTCCTTCACGACGCTCTTCCGCAGGCAGCCCTCGAGAACGTACCCCGCTTTCTGGAGGACGCGTTCCGAGGCGACGTTGCCCTCGAAGACGTACGCGTACATGCGGATCAACTCGAAGCTGTCGAATGCGAACTCGGTGAATGCACGCACGGCTCGCGTCGCGATCCCCTTCCCCCAATGCGGCTCGCCGAGCCAGTAGCCCATCTCGGCACAGTACCGATGCACGTCCTCCTGCAGGTTCAGACCGATGCCGCCGATCAGCTCCGTTTCGGAAGCGATCGCGAGGTTGGTCTCCACCGCCTGGTTCAGGACGATCAGCAGCCAGGCATTCGCGTCGTTCAGCGTGTACGGGTGGGGGAAGGCATCACGAAGATGGATCGAGACGTTCCGGTTGTTTCCGTACTTGACCAGTGCCGTGGCATCGCCGGCCCGGAAGCTGCGGATCTGCCATTCTCCAATCTGGATTCTCATCGTTCCCTCACCTCACGCGACGACGTCTTACCTCGAAGGAGAGCGAAGGACGCCAACCTGGAGTGGAAGCCGATGTGCCGATCGTAGATCCGCGCGGACGAAAGTCAAGCGATGCCCCGGCGTGCCGAGGCCGGGAGCGCCGGCCGATCGAACGTCATGGCCTACGGGATCGGGCGCCGCGCGCTCGCGTGATCCTGCTGGTGCGGAAGCAGTG
This sequence comes from Candidatus Krumholzibacteriia bacterium, assembly GCA_046757105.1. GTDB lineage: Bacteria > Krumholzibacteriota > Krumholzibacteriia > JBHHXQ01. The sequence continues at coordinate 4,378 of JBHHXQ010000091.1, read as the reverse complement.
CAACGGCACGCGCAGGCTGTGTTGCGACCCTGTGCGGCTTCCGATAGGGTGATCCGAAATGGGACTCGGCGCGACGATCGTCTCGGCGGATGGGCCGGAATCCAGCCGCCGGGCGGGACCCGGACGCTCGCACCGCGGCGCACGTGCGGCCCGGGAGGAGATGGTGCATGCCACGCAGGACGTCCAGGAGGCTGATGCTCATCGACGGACACTCCGTGGCTTTCCGGGCGTTCTTTGCCCTGCCGTCGAGTCTCCAGGACGCCGCCGGTCGACCCGCGAACGCCGTCTACGGGTTCATGAACATCCTCTTCCGGGCCATCCGCGACCACGTGCCGACACACCTGGCGGTGACGTTCGATCTCGGCCGCCCCTTTCGCGAAGATCTGTACCCGGACTACAAGGCGCATCGGGAGGTGGGACCCGAAGACCTGGAGCCCCAGGTCCGGAAGATCCACAAGCTTCTCGAGGCCATGAACATCCCGATCTTCGAGCTGGAAGGCTTCGAGGCGGACGACCTGCTCGCGACGCTGGTGCGGCAGGCGGGTCGCAGGCGCATCGAAGTGGTGGTGCTGACCGGCGATCAGGACATCCTCCAGGTCGTGCGCCCGCGCGTCAGCGTGATCACGCCGGGACGCACCTTCTCCGAGCCGGCCGTCTACGACCTCCAGCGTGTCCGCGAGCGCTATGGCGTCGGGCCCGAGCACCTGAGCGACTACAAAGGCCTCGCCGGCGACGCTTCGGATGGCATCCCGGGCGTCCGCGGCATCGGCAAGAAGACCGCGCGCGAGCTTCTCCAGAAGTACGAGACGCTCGAAAAGCTCTACGCGCACGTGGACGAGATCCGCAACCAGCGCGCGCGCAATGCCCTCGCCGCCGGGCGCGACGCCGCCTTCCTGAGCCGCGAACTCGCGCGCCTGCGTGACGATGCCCCCATCGAGCTCGATCTCGACGCCTCGCGCCTCGGCAACGAATCGCGCCAGCAGGCCGTCCGGGCTTTCCGGGACATGGGCTTCGATCGACTCGCCGATCGCGTTCCCGAGTTCTGAAAAGCGGCGCCACCGGGAACCCGCGTCAGTCGTCTTCGTGGCAGGCTATCGGATCAACGTCACCGTTCTGGATCGGGGCGCCGCCGGCCCGGCGGCGCGGATCCGGTAGACCCCCGAGGCGACCGGACGTCCACGCAGGCCCGTGCCGTTCCAGTGCAGCGGATGCCGACCCGGCTCGAGCCAGCCGGACCACAGGCGGGTCACCCGGCGCCCGCGGGCATCGAAGACGTCCACGACCCAGAAGCCGGGAGCGTCCAGGTGCAGCTCGGTTCGGACGCGCGGGTTGAACGGGTTGGGCCACGCAGGAAGCAGGCGTGCCCGAAGTCCCGGCTGGGGGAGATGGGCGCTCGTCGGGACCGCGTCGCTTCCGAAGAGAAGCGCCCGGCCGGCGGCGCTGGCGTTGTAGCCCCCGACCAGGAGGGTGCCTCGACCGTTTCGCCTGACGTCGCCGGCCGAGGCGACCGCCCGCCCCAGGTGGACGCCGGCGGCTGATCCCAAGAGGGTCGAGTCCGCGGCCGCATCCAGGAGAGCGCCGCCGAGGAAGACGAAGCAGGCGCCGGCACCGGCGCCGCCCGCATCGTGGTCCGGGGCGCCGACGGCCAGATCGGCGGCACCGTCACCGTCCCAGTCGAAGCCGCCGGCCACCGCGGACCCGAACCGGTCGCCGATGACGCTGCCGGAGAGGATGAGATCCGGGATGGGGTCGAGCGCCGGTCCCGCCCGGAAGACGTACGCCTTGCCCGCATCGACCATGGAGCTCGGATTCGCCGCCGGGGCACCGACCAGGACGTCCGCTTCGCCATCAGCATCCAGGTCGGCGCCCGCAAACAGGGACGAGCCGAACTCGTCGCCTGCGGCCTCGCCCAGGAGAACGAGATCCGGGACCGAGTCGAGATCGGCGGTTCCGCGGTAGAGAAGCGCCGCGCCGGCCCACGTCGCCGCCTGCGAGCTGCGCGGAACGCCGACGAGCAGATCGTCGCGCCCGTCCGCGTCGTCGTCCGGCAGCCATGCCAGCGCCCGACCGAAGCGCCGGTCCCCGGGGCGGGCGTGCAGGATGCGCTCCGGCACCCCGTCGAAGCTCACCGGGTCGCCGCGGTAGATGTACACGCGCCCGTCGCCCGCACGCGGCGCACCCACCACCAGATCGCCGGTGCCATCACCATCCAGATCGCGAACCAGGCAGACGGCCGCGCCGAACTGACCGCCCGCGAGGTCCCCGGGGATCACCAGGTCTGGAACGCCGTCTGGGCTCGCACCGCCCCAGAAGACGTACACTCGACCGGGATCGGTGCCGCTCGACCCGAGCCCCGGAGCCCCGGCGACCCAGTCGTCGTAGCCGTCGCCGTTCAGGTCGGCGCCGCCGTGGACGGCAGCGCCGACGTTCTCCCTCTCGATGTTTCCAGCGTAGGTCACGACGGCGGAATCGGGGTAATCGACGCCGCCGAGATACAGATAGATCTTGCCGCCGCTCAGAATGGCCTCGTCGTTGACGTTGGCACCGACCAGGAAGTCGGCGAAGCCGTCGGCGTCGACGTCGCCGGCCGGCCCCACGCAGAAGCCGAACTGGTCCAGCTCCGCGTCACCCAGGTATGTACGCTGCAGCACGAGTGGCGGGGCACGACTCGTCAGCGCAGCGCCAATCATCCCCGCCAGGACAACGAATCCGGCGATCGTGGGCCGGACCACCACGCACCGGATTCGACGTCGAGAGCTCATGATCTCCTGCGCCATGGGTGTTGGATCGGCGCGACGAGGGCGCCGCAGCACAGCGACTGCGGCGCCCCGACACGCCGGTCCGGAGCGAGCGGGTCAGGCGGGACGATGGTGGCGTCAGCGATACAGGTTCTTGAACTCGCTGAGTGTGGCATCGGCCAAGCGGTCTTCGCCCTTGCCGGTGAGGGCCGACACCAGGTCCTTGCCGAGGTTCCGGAGGCCCTCTTCGTCCGACGCGTCTGCGGTCGTCACGATCGCCAGCGTCGCCGAAGCGGTGTCGCTGAACTCGCCTGCCGAGGCCGTGAGCGTGAGCGTCAGCTCACCACCCATGGGCACCGGCGGAACGATGAACGCGAGCTCCACGCTCCTCTCCTCGCCCGCCGCCAGGGGCAGCACGCCGGGGATCGGCCCGAACGTCCACACGCCCACCGTGATCGTCACCTCGACGTCCGCCACGACAGGCTCGTCGCCCAGATTGGCAACGGACGCGAACAGGGCAACCGGATCACCCGGGCTCGCGACAGCCGGACTGAACGCCAGCTCGGCGTCGATCTGGGCCATCGCCACGCCCGTGCCCAGCGTCATGGCGAGCGCCACGACGACGACATACGTTCCTAGCAGTTTCCGCATGGCATCCTTCCCTTCGCTCGAGGCGGTCGCAGCCGTCACGACGCGCACCTCTCCTGCGCCCGGATGCGACCGGGAGCCTCGATGTTCGACAACGGGAACGGGAGTGCTGCTGGCGTAGTCAGTATGATGAGGATACCGTCTACGAGCACGGCCACAGCGAGGCAGCCCTGCGGCGCAAGGGTGCTCGTTCACCGCACTCGTCCCTCGGCACACGTCTCTTGTACCACATAAGTCGTTGGATGGCAAGTGCTTCTCGACGAGGACAACTCCGAGGCGGGTCGCGGGAGCAGCAGGAGCAGATCGGTCGCGACGTACGGAACGGTCGCGTGCGGGGGCTTTTCAGCCACCTATGCTGTTGACGGGATCGATGCCGAACTTCCGGATCCTCTTCCAGAGCGTGACCCGACTGATCCCCAGGCTCTTCGCGGCTCGACTCCGGTTTCCGCGAGACGCCCGCAGCGCCTGTTCGATCCGTCGGCGTTCGGCTACAGGGTTCGAGATTCTAGCAGCCTCGAGGCGATAGTGACCCGGCAACCCGAAGTTGCGGATCTCCACGGGAAGATGCTCGACTGCGAGAGACTCTCCTTCGAGAATGACCATGGCATGCTCGATGGCGTTTCTCAACTCCCGGACGTTTCCGGGCCAGGGATACTCCATCAGCTTTTGCAGCGCTTCGCCCTCGATCCCCTTGACCTGCTTGTTCCCGGATCGGGAGATCTCGGCGATCAGGTGATCCGCGAGCAGAGGGATGTCCTCCCTGCGTTTCGCCAAAGGAGGCATGTTGATCTCGAAAACCCGAATCCGATAGTAGAAGTCCTGCCGCAGCGTCCCCTTGAAAACAAGGCTCGCCAGATCCTTGTTGGTGGCCGTGATGATGCGAACATCGACCTTGCGGGGGCGATCCTCTCCGACCCGCCGGATCTCCTTCTCCTGAAGGACGCGCAGGAGCTTCAGCTGCAGCAGGGGGCTCACGTCGCCGATCTCGTCCA
>JBHHXQ010000090.1:0-10630 GCA_046757105.1 Candidatus Krumholzibacteriia bacterium | reverse complement strand
CGGGAAGGAGCTTTTCCTCGCCGTAGTCGTCCGAGAAGCCGAGACCGAAGCCGTACTTGAGCCTGTCTGAGACCCTGCGCTCGAAGACGAACCCGGCACGTAGCGTCACATGGTCCGCAGTCAAGTTCTCGAAGTCGCTGAGCAGGGCTGGCTGAGCCAGCACGGCGAAGGTCCACCGGTCGGAGATGATCTGATGCAGGACCAACCCGTACTTGAAGGTGTACAGGTAGTCTGGGCGGAACACCCCACCGGCGCTCGAGTTCCCCACGTAGGTTTGTTGCAGGCTTCGCAACGTGAAGAAGTTCAACAAGACGGTGTCTCTTCCCCGCAGAGGAATCGGAACGGCGAACTTGGCCGTCAATGTCGTGGCGGAGGTCTCGACCTCGTCCTCTTCGAGCCCCGAAAGGACCAGCTCGGCGGTGGGTACGTGCTCGATGCTGAACGACGCGACGCTCACGGCCTCCGCGAACGCAGCGGCAACGCCCGCGAACAAAAAGCAGAGCACCGACGCGGTGCAGAGCCCAGCACGTGCCGTTCTTGCCGATGCGATTATCCTCGTCTCCTCTCGGGGCAGCGCGCATCGGCCCCAGGGCCCATCAGTGGACCACGCCCACGAGAACCGGCGCCTCACCCTGCCCGGGGCGGAACTGGAACTCGGCGGGCGAGGGTGCTTTGCGATCGTCCCACCACGCGGTCACGTCGACGCGCACGTAGTCCCGGCCCATGCGCCCGGCCAGGTGCTCCGTAGCCACGACCAGATCTCCTGCATGGCCTGCGAGAACCCGGGGCGGCTCGATCTCCCGGCCGCCTCCATCGAAGACACGGACGGTGTAGCGCGTTGGCGCCTGGCGGTGATCGGCAAGCTTCCAGCTCACGTCCACAAGGTGGAGTTCGCCGTCGACCAGCTCCACGAACTCGAGCGGACTGACCCGTCGCAGCACGTAGTCCAGCAGTTTCCGGCGCCGCTCCAGGAGAACATCGATGATGTACTCTCCGGCGCCGACCTCGGGATAGTCCGCAGCCCTCACCAGCGTCGTGATGTGCTCTCGCCCCAGCGCCCCCAGGATCTTCGCCGCCCAGTAGTCGTCCGCAGGCTGGCTCCGCCGGATGGGCGCGTAGGGCGTGGATTCCCGCCAGTCCCCGGGGCTGAAGATCCTGGATTCGAAGGCCCCCACGGACTTCCAGGGCGTGTACCCGAGGTTCTCCCAGCTCTGCACGCGCAAGCCGGCGGTGACCAGGTTCGCCGCCACCTCGCCGAAGCTGAAGAGGTGATTGTATCCGTCCCAGAGCCGGTCGTGCTCCGCGCCATGCCCGCCGAACGCCTCGCCGAAGTCGATGAGGTAGTGCACGACGTGGCCCTGGCCGCGTTCTCCGACGTACACGTCGAGCGAGTTGTCCATGCGCATGTCGGTGTGATTCACGAAGGCCCCGAACACACGCAAGGCACGCAGGGCACGCCGGTCCTCATGCGGGATCCGGTCGTTTGGGTCGTCTTCGCGCACGTCGCGCGCCGGGATGGGGCCCAGGACAATCCCATCGATCAGCCGGCTGGCGGTCACCCGGTAGAGCCCGTCGATCGGCGCTGCGACCTTCGACAGCACCGCGTCGATCGCGGCAGCGTCTGCCCTACCGGCACCGGCGCGCAGGTCCTCGCGGCGGACGAAGACGAGATCGTCCTCCGGGACGTTGTATCCGAAACCCCAGAAGAGCCGCCCAACGACGAGCGCTGTGCTCGTCTCGATGCCCGGGAACTCCGGGGGGTCGAACTTGACCAGGTACCGCTTCCCGCGCGCGTCGGACACGATGAACCCCGGGTTCCCGCTGGACTTGACCTTTTCGACGTGGAGCGGGAGCTGCGGCGGGCCGAACTCGCCGGGACCCCGCAGCAGTTCCTCGGGAGAGACGTTTCGGCTGCCGAGGCGACGCGTGTACCAGGTCGATTCCGGAACCTCGTCCAGCGAGTTCACGTCGCCTGCGGCGGGGATCCGGGACACTTCGAGCGCGCCGACCATAGGTTGCCGGACCACACTGTCGTAGACGTCGAATGCGAGGTCGTAGCCGCGGGACCTGGGCACCGGGATCGGCCGCGTGTCCGCCAAGCGGTGGACGGGCGCGGCGTTTCTGAATCGGTACGGTCTCGGAGCACACGCGAGCGCCGTGCAAAGGAGGAACCCCATGGAAGTCAGCAAGCCACGTTCGAGAGCGGCGAGGCCCGGGCGCGCCGCCCGGTTTGACAGGTTCGTGCGCCGGCGTCTCATCTCCACCTCGAGCGATCGTTGCGCGTGATCGACGAGCCGACATCCAGCCCCACGCGTGCTCCCTCGGAACCTCCGGCAAGCAGGATGCGGCCGAAGACGTGGTGACGAGTGTGCAGCTCGAGCGCCAGCCCCGTGGCCCACGGAGCGTCGCGTGTGGACAGCCTGTCCAGAGAATGCGCGACGAGAAGGCCATCCACGAAGAGCTGACCGCTCAAGCTGTGCGCGAGCGGCCACTGATATCCGAGCGAGGGGACCAGGACCCATTCGTCGGTCCTCAAGATCGTCCTCGTCGAGGAGACCCCCCTGAAGGTCAGGTGACGAGGATAGTCCGCGAACGAGATCGGCACCTCGTCCGTCAGGTTCTCGACCATGTCCACAGTTCCCCTCAAGACGATGAGCCGGTTGCGCTTGATGACCGGGAAGAAGACGGCCAGATCTCCGCCCGACCTGAGAAGCCTGCCCTTGTGCTCCCCGACACCATGGGAGACGCCAGCGTAGCCGTCCACGCGGAGTCCTGGAGATGGAGTGCCGCGGTATCGGCGGGTCTGGAAACGCAGGGACACCTCGCTGTAGACCTGCTCGTCGCGCGAACCGGCCCCCGGCAGGCCGGCGACGTCGAAAACGGCATCGAGGCGATCCGATCCCTCCGGGGGGCTCGTCGGCTTGCGCCGCCGATACATGCTGTCGAAGAAGATCTCGATATTGGACGCGGTACGCAGGCCGAGCACGAGTTCCAGCTTCTCCTGGCGTTGAAGGTACCGCGCCGATTCCTCGGCCGCTTCGGGAAGGAAGAAGCTCCGCGGGTCGATACGCGGGCTAGCACCGATCCCGTGGAGGATCCGATCGTCCTCGACTTCGATCTCTCCGGCCAGCGCCAACTTGACGACTCTTTCACCCCAGCGGCTCTGGTATGCGAGGTGTGCGGACGTCGTCCAGAAACGGTCGTTGGAGTACGCCGCTCCGAGCACGCCGCCAAGACGCTTCCCACGATGGAAGAGGTTGATCCCCAGGGCAGGGAACGACTCCGCGGACAGAGCCGCCCGCGGGTAGAAGCCATCGTGGTCCGTGAACAGGAAGATGTCCTTGGCTCTCTCGATCACCCTTGGATCTTGCGAGACGCTGACGCCGAATCTCGTGGAGTAGAGGAACCCGTTGAGCGTGACGCGCGGCAGGTAGAGAACGGCGTCGACGAGGCTGCGGGCGAGGTCCCCGGTCTCATGACGTTCCTGCTCGAGTCCGCGGACGCCCGTGCGGCTCGTGTCGGGTGCACTGGAGTCCGCGTCCGCGTGTCCTCGAGGTGCGAGGGACAGGAGCAATACGGCCCAAAGCATGACCCGTGCTTGGCGAGCAGCGAACGCGATCCGCGGCCTTCGAGCCTGCATGTGGGCCCCCGTCACGCTTGGTCTGGAGGTGGTCGTTCGGCCAGCGTTGCTGCGGCATTTCCGCCGAGCTGGAGTCGCGAGAGACGCGCATCGCCCGCCAGATCGTGGACCGCGAGTATACGACACTCTGCGCTCGTGTGGATAGGCATCGAGTGGGGCTCGATGGTGGGCTCATGGAGGCCTGATGGGCCTCACGCTGGGGAAGTGTCCAAACGCGGACCCGGTTGACGCCGTTGGACACCGGCGCCCCAGACTCTTCGGCCCTCGAGCCTGATCCGGGGTGTCGAGACGCCGACTGCAAAGACCATCACCCCCCGCACCTCGCGGAGGCTCGAGAGGAAGATCACTTGAGCAGGAGCATCTTGCGCGTTCTGCTTCCGTGGCCGTCGACGTCGAGCCGGTAGAAGTAGACCCCCGATCCCAAGAGCTTCCCCCCGGAATCGTGCCCGTCCCAGACGACGTTGTGGCGTCCGGCGGGTATCCGGCGGTCGACGAGGCGGGCCACCAGCCGGCCGCGGACGTCGAAGACGGAGAGCCTGGCCCGCGCCGGCCGCGGCAGCTCGAAGTCGACCCGGGTCGTCGGGTTGAATGGGTTCGGGTAGTTCTGCCGGAGCGCCAGCCGGTACACGGGCGGAGCGCCGACCCCGGTAACGTAGCTCGTCAGGTTCTGACGCGCCACGTCCGCCGCCGATTCCAGCTCGGCCAAGCTCTGGCCCGCAACCAGCGCGTAGGCGACCCGAGCCTTGCTCCCCGGCGCCAACAGCAGCGGTCCTGAGGAGAGCAGCAAGGACCAGTCGTTCCGTGCTGAGTCCGGCGTCGTCGGGTCGAAGCTCCCGGAAGAAAGGAAGTCCCACTTCGTCGAGTCGGGAAGGTTTCCGGTCGGCCAGACGTGTGTCGGGTTGTGGATGAAGTGGAAGCTCGCGGGCGGCGCCCCGTCGAGCGACACCGCTCCGACCCAGGTGGTCGGCGAACCTTGGGTATTGTAGAGGTAGCCGAGTCCGCGCCCGGCGTCGTAGGCCCCGGCGTTGTGGTCGAACTGCTCGCCGACGTCCAGATCCAGGTACAGGCCCACGTATGCCGGGAACGACGCATCCCCCGATGCCGTGATCTCGTAGGTCAGAATCACATAGGTATCGTCGGGTGGCGTGCCCGGAGCCAGGCTTCGCTGGGTGATGCGGAGACCGGCGACGGCCGGGCTCAGGCTGTCCGTGAAGCTGGCCTCGTAGATCTCGGGATCCGTGGACGTGAGGACGAGCGCGAGCCTCGGCTCCCAGTCGCGGTCGTAGCCCGTGTCGAGGACGTGAGCCGAGTCCGTGGCCACGAAGATCGAGCCGTGGAAGAGGTGGTTCGGGCTCGCCGGGGTCGGGAAGCGCAGGCCCGCACCGAAGCTCTGGGCGTTGGCGCCGTCCCAGTAGCCGAGCGCTCCGCCGTCGGTCACCGTGAGCTGGATGCGACCGGCCTGGTGGTCGGCGAAGCGGTAGAGCGGGACGCGCATCTCGACCGGAACACCGACGCTCCCTTCGTCCGGGTCGTTGGTCGCAAGCTGCAGCGTCGCCGCGTACGTGCCGGCCGCGAGCGTGCCGAGGAGATCGACGCGCACCGAGAGCGTGCTGTCGGTTGCGAGCGTTCCGGCCGTCGGGTCGACCGCGAGCCAGGCGATGTCGGTGGCGAGTCGCGGCATCGGAGCCGCCGGGGTGCCGGCGCTCCGCCGGCGTGCCTTGCGAGGCGCCGCGCTCGCACTCCCGGCACCGGGCGCCGGCGCGGAGCGCGGCAAGCCGGAAGCGCGAGCCCGGAGCGCAGCTTCGATCGGTGTCGCGGGAATCGAGCCCAGCGGATTCGGGATGGCGAATCGAGACCCGACTGCCGCCCGCTCCGACTTGGCGGCGAGCATCGAGGCGGCATTCGACAGGGGGCCCTTCGCAGCGGTCGCTTGCTCGGTGAACGAGAAGGCGAGCGGCGCACCGCCGATGTTCTGCACGACCAGATACACGCTGGTCGTGTCCCCCCGGAACACGACACCGCTCACGGAGCTCGCCTGGAGCTCGAGCTCGGGCAGTGGTGCGAGAACGCGGAAGCGCCACGGCGCGCCGCCAGCAACCCGAGCTGCGCCGCTCGAGTCGAGCGCCGTCACGCTCCAGCTGTGGAAGATGCCGTTCTCGAGCGGGCTCGGGATGACGTAGGTCGTATCGGTCAGGCCGGTGACGCGCGTGGTTTCCTGCACGGCGCCGGCCCAGTAGGAGAGGTCGTAGGTCACCGGATCGCCGTCCGGGTCCGCGGCGAGACTCCAGGTGAGCGCCGGGGTCTGCGTGGCGACGACGGTGCTGTCTCCCGGACCCGCGAGCGTGAAGCTGCCGGGGGCGTGGTTGGCGTTCGTGATGTCCGCCGCCGAGCGCGGCCGCAGCCGGTAGCCGCTCGTGAACGGTGGCGTGCTGTCGCTCTGCACGACGATACCCACCACGTCGAAGGCCCCCACCGGAGCGCCAGCTTCGTCCAGATCCGTCTGGCTGGCGATCTCGAGCGTCAACGATCCCGAGCCATCGTCGATGACAACCGTGCCGCTCGCGCCGGGAGAGGGCCAGGTTCCTGCCGTGATGGACACGCCCGTCACCGATGCGAGCCGGCTCTCGAACGCCTCGGCGCCAGCAGCGAGCGTGCCGCTCGTCGTCACGAGCGTGTCGGGGATCGCGTTCCCCGACGAGACCACGGTGACGATGGGGTCGGAGAGGACGTTGCGACCGTCGATCTGGAGCAACGGGCCGCGGGCGACGACGCGATCACCGCGAGCCACGGATGCCGGGTTCGAAGAACCGAGCCACAGGCCGATCCCTGCGGTGTCGTCGTCGAGCGACACGTCCCCGCCCGTGGAGACGAATGTGTACCGGTCACAGAGCGCGACCCCCTCCACGGTCACGAGAACGCCGAGAGAATCCGGGCTCGAGTCAGCGTCGCCGTCGCCGGCGAAGATGGAGATCGAGTCGGGGCGCTCTCCCTCGAAGCAGGCGGTGCGATGCTGCCAGGAGCCACTGCCGCTGCCGGCCCAGGCGACGAGGCGCGACTCGCCGGAGATGAAGGCGGCCGGGTCGCTCCAGAAGATGGCGCCCGACTGCGTTCCGCCGGAGACCCGCGTGCCATCCTCGCCATAGATCCACGCCGTGACCCCGGCGTCGACGCTCTCGAGACGCAACGTGTAGGTGCCGGCGCGAGAAGCCTGCACGCGCGCCACGTCGATGAAGTTCTCCGTGCCGCCACCGACGACGATCTGGCCGCTCGTCGTGTCGCTCTGCGCATCCAGGTAGGGAAGGGTTGCGAGCGTGTGCAGGACCACCACGGCCCGGCTTCCCGCACTCCCCTGCACCCGCAGGAGGTGCGGGCCGCGCAGGTCGGTGGTGAACGGCTGCAGCCACTCGGTCGTCCCGGGCTGACCGACGGGTCGGAGCCCCGGTCCGAAGAGCCGCAGCCGCGGGACGCTGCCGTCCGCCGCGACTGCGCCCACGTAGTAGGTCCGTGGTCCGAGGTTCGCATAGCCGACCCACGCTTCGCCCGAGCCCGCGATCTGCACGAACTGCTCCTCACCCAGCGCGGCAGCGGCCCGGTCCAGGTAAGTGATCGTCAGGTTCACGAGACGCACGCTCAGGCTGTCACTCGCCTCGACACGGAAGGGCACGTCGATCATCCCATCGGCGATGCCGTCGTCGGCGTCGGCGTGCATCGACACGAACTCGCCGATCTCCGCCGCCAGACCGGTCAGGTTGAAGACCGTATCCGGAGGCGTCGCCGCCGACCACTCGTCGTCGTCGTCGGCACCGACGTTCAGCGCCACCCGCTGGGGAACGAACGGCGCGTAGGCACGGAACGCGAGATCGTACTTCGAGCTGGCCGGGTCCCAGACCTCGCCCCCGTCCACCGAGAAGCCGCAATGCCCGCCCGTGTATGCGTCGCATGTCTCGCCGATGCCGCACTCGTTGTACGTCTCGACGAACCCACCTTCTCCGTCGAGAACGACGCAGACGGAGGTGCCGGGTGCCACGCTCACATCCCCGAAGTCGAACACGATCCAGCCCGGATCCTCGGAGGCTTCGACGTGAACGCTGACCCTCCCCAGGACGCTGTCACCGGGCACGTCGGCGAGGACGTCGCGCAGCTCCGCGCTCCAGCGCCCGCCCACGCCCTGACCCAGGACTTCGAGTCGCGACAGCCGCGTCTCGCTCGGCCGCAGCACCTGGAACACCCGGCGCGGCCCGGAGACCTCCGAGCGCGCGAACGGGTGCAGGAGATCGGTCTGCTGCTGATCGACGTAGTGCTGTCTCGAGATCTCGATGTCGACGACGGCGCTCGTCACCACCGAAGACTCCGGGAGGGCCGCGACGACGGTCAGGCTGTCGCCGAGCTCGGAAAAGACGAGCGTCGTGTCCTCGACCGCGCTCGACGCCTCGATCGAGCCGGCCGCGCGCGCGAGCGGCTTCCCGGCCCCGGTCCCGAAGCCGGTGAGGTTGGGGAAGTCGTTGCGCAGGTTGATCGACGCGTCGCTCACCGTCTCCGTGAGGCGGACGCCGTCGTCGGCGCGCACCCGCACCTGGGCGCCGAAGCCGTTCGGCGCCGCGCGCGTATCCCAGAGGTGCTCGCTGGCCCCAAGACCCGTGGCCAGATCCGTCCAAGCCGAGACGGAGTCCGACCGCCAGGCGACGTCGTAGCGCAGCGCCCGCCCCGCAGGGCTCGTCGCATGCCAGGCGATGCGCTTCTCTCCCGTCCACACGACCTCGGTGGCGGGGGCGTCGAGGTCGAGCTGGGGGCTGGCGATGACGGCGAAGCCGAGGTTGTTGAGCTCCGTGCGCTCAGCGATCGCATCGAGCGGATCGACCTCCACCCAGACACTGTCCACCGATGTCCGCGCCGCCGCACCGCTCCATGCCACCTGCGCCACGGCAAGCGATTCTGCCGGGACGCGGGCCAGGAGGACCTCCTGGAGGAGCGTGTCGCGCGGCGACTCGACGCGCACCCTCACCGAGTCGGCGTCCGTGATGCCGATGTTTCTTACCCGTACCTGCACCTGAACGTCTTGACCACTGCGGGCAAGCGTGATGTCGCGACCGCCCACCGACAGGTCCGGGGCGTTGGGATCGGTGATGAGCGGCATGAAGTCGACGCGGCCGGCAGCCTGGTTTTCGTCGTCGTCGCGGATCTTGCCGTCGACGGTCGTCGAGTCCGTGGAGCCCCAGTAGTTGCCCTCGGCCGCGATCGGTGCCCCCCAGGCGTTCCAGAGGTTCCAGGTGTGGCCGCTGATCTGGTTCCCGCCATCGTCCTCGGTGGACATGTTGGCGAGGTTGCCGAGAACGGGCAAGGCACCGGCCGACACCTGCACACCGACGAGGTTGCCGTTCGACGTGTTGTTGCTTTGGATGACGTTGCCGCTCACGACTGGACGACTGAGCTGAGAGAAGCCGTAGAGGAGCAGCCCGTTGCCGCCGTTCAGCCGAATGGTGTTCCCGACGATGCGCGGTGAGGCATCGCGGCACTCCACACCGGGACCGGTGTTGTTGGCGATCAGGTTGCCGACGCCCGAGGAATCGCGTCCAATGAGTGCCTGAGTGCCCGGCCAGCACATGATGCCGGAACTGCCGCTGCCCTGCACCGTGTTGGCCAGCACCTGCGCTGCGCAACCGCCCATGTAGAACGGGCCCAGCATGATGCCGTAACGCCCGCTCATCTGCACCTGGTTGTTCTCGACCACGGTTTCCGGCCCGGAACCGATGAGAACGATGCCGTCCTGTACGGAGTTCTGCACCGTGTTTTCGAAGACGTGGGGCGCTGTCCCGGCGTGGATTCCCGTACCGCACGACGTGAGCGAGTTCTGGGGCCCGACCTCGGCCGAGGAGGCGATCTCGAGACCTGTGGTACAGAGCCCCAGCGTGTTCTGTCTGATGTCGATGGCCGCGCCGCCCCAGGTGACGACACCCCGGCGACAGTCGCTGAAGTTCGAGTCGGTGACCTGCATGTCTGGCGTGCCGCAGTTCACGGCGTTCTCGGCGTTCTTGAAGCTGCACCAGCTGATGCTGCCGTGCGAGCCTTCGGTGAAGAAGAGACCCCTCCAGCGCGCCCGCCCGGTATCCGCCTGTACCGACTGGAAGGTGATCGAGTTGCCCGGCAGACCGTCGGCGTAGAAGCCGCCGCGCACGGTGATCGCGTAGACGTCCGTCGTGTCGAACTGCACGACTTGGCCGGCCGAGAGCACGAGCGTATCGCGAGGGGAGACCCGGATGCTGCAGTGCACCTGGTGAGCCGGGCCGAGCGCCTCGATCACTTCCGGTCCGGCGTCAGCTGCCAGCTCGTCCAACCCCCAGCTCACGCCCGTGTTCGGGGTGAAGTACTGGGTGACGGCGGAGACCTCGACGGCATTGGAGTCCTCGTTGGCGAGGAAGGCGGCGTCGACGGCGCGGACGGCGAGATGGTAGCGGATGCAGCCCGGATCGAGTCCGCCGAGCATGTACTGGAACTCGTAGCCACCTCCCGCTGCGGCAACCACCGAGGTCTCGACGGGCGCGGTCTCGAAGTCGATCGGTGTCGTCGTGCTGTAGTAGATGTTGTAGCGAATCGGCTCGCTGGGGTCGTCGGCACCGTTCCACCACACGGTGATGCTGTCGCCGTGTCCCTCGGCGCGCTGCGCGCCCTCGGATCGCGGCCAGGTGGGGGGTGTGGTGTGATCGATCTCGAGGCTGCGGCGCAGGCGCGAGGTCGCGGTCAGGCCGTGCGCGTCTCCCCGGTGACGCGCAGGCGGTACCTGCCGTCCTCCTCGGCCCAGGTGCCCCAGGACCACGTGCGTGCCGCCGTCGTCGTATCGGCGACGAGCACCGTCCACGCGGCGCCGTCCGTGCTCTTCTCGATCGTGTAGGTGAGCGCCTGGCTGTCGGGGTCGGCGGCGTTCCACGAGACGATCCCCTCGCCGCGATTCGGCCAGCCGTTCCACAGCTCGCCTCCCGCAGGCTCGAGCAGCTC
>JBHHXQ010000089.1:0-10643 GCA_046757105.1 Candidatus Krumholzibacteriia bacterium | reverse complement strand
GGTCCCGGCAATGGCGGCTTCGAGGCTCGACGCACCGCGCAGGAGCGCCTCGAGCGCCGCCTCGGCCGCCGCCTGGGCGCCGTCGCGCAGCTCGGGCGGCGAGCCGACTCCAGCGTGGGTCACCGCAACCGGTCCCGCGTGCGGACCGCCTTCCAGGAGCACGACGACGGACCCCGCGGCTGCGGTGCTCGGGGGCTGCCCGGCTCCGGCAGCCACCGCGGCCGCCAGGCTCCAGAGCAGCACGACCGCGACGACCCCCCGCAGGCCGACCCGCCGCGCCGCGCCGCGGGCAGCGGACGGCGTGGCGCGCTTGTCCGGTGCCGCTGGGCTGGAGCCATCGGAGACCTGTGCAGCGCTTCTCATGGCGGCCATCCCGCTCAGGCGTCGCCCGACCAGACGGGGATCTCGACGTCGTCGAAGTTGTCCATGAGACGCTGCGCACGCAGCTGGCGCAGTGCCTCGTGTGCGGCCCCGATGGGCACGAACGGCTGGTGGTCCTCGTGCCCGCGGCGGCGCCAGGTGATCGCACCGGCGTCCATTTCCTTCTGACCCACGATGAACAGGTTCGGGATCTTGCGTGTCGCCGCGTTGCGGATCTTCTTGCCGAAGCTGTCGGCGGAGTCGTCGAGGTGCACGCGGAAGAGGTCGTCGCGCAGCGCCCGTTCCAGCTTGCGGCAGGACTCGACGAACGCCGCGCCCATCGAAACCGGGATGATCGTCAGCTGGACGGGCGCCATCCAGGTCGGGAAGGCGCCCCCCAGATGCTCCAGGAGGAAGGCGATGAACCGCTCGTGCGTCCCCAGCGGTGCTCGGTGGATGATCCACGGCCGCTGCCGCGAGCCGTCCGCCGCCACGTACTCGAGGCCGAAGCGATCGGCGGCCAGGAAGTCGAGCTGGCCGGTGCTCGCGGTCTCCTCGCGGCCGACGACGTTCGTCACCTGATAGTCGACCTTCGGTCCGTAGAACGCCGCCTCTCCGATGCGCTCCTGGTAGCGCAGGTCCATCTCCTGCAGGACCCGACGCACCTGGTCCTCGGCGAAGCGCCAGCCTTCCTCGGCGCCCACGAACTTCCCCTCGTCCGACTCGTGCAGGGACAGACGGATCCAGAAATCCGTGAGACGGAACATGTCGTAGTACATCTTGTGCATCTCGATGACGGCGCGGAACTCCTCGCGCACCTGATCGAACGTGCAGTAGATGTGCGCGTCGTTCATGCACATGCCGCGCACGCGCAGGAGCCCGGCCAGCTGGCCACTCTTCTCGTAGCGGTACACGTCGCCGTACTCGGCCAGTCGCAGGGGCAGCTCGCGGTAGCTGCGCGGGCGCGAGGCGTAGATCATGTGGTGGTGCGGGCAGTTCATCGGCCTGAGGTAGTACGGCTCCTCGTCGTCGAGATGCATCGGCGGATACATCGATTCGGTGTAGTAGGGCAGGTGCCCGCTGATCTCGTACAGCCGTCCCTTGGTGATCAGCGGCGTCGAGACGCGCTGGTAGCCGGCACGGAACTCGACCTCGCGCGCGAGCTGCTCGAGCTCGTCCCGGAGCGCGGTGCCGTTCGGGAGCCACAGCGGCAGGCCGCGCCCCACCTCCTCGCTGATCACGAAGATCTCGAGCTCCTGACCGAGCTTCCGGTGGTCGCGCTGGCGGGCCAGCTCGCGTTTCTGCACGTAGTCGTCGAGGGCCTCCTTGGACTCGAAGGCGAGACCATAGATGCGCGTCATCATCGGATTGTTCTCGCTGCCGCGCCAGTAGGCCCCGGCGATCGAGTCGAGCTTGAAGCAGTCGCGCGGGATGTCGCGTGTCGAATCCACGTGCGGCCCCTCGCACATGTCGACGAAGTCGCCGCTCTGGTAGAAGCTGATGGATTCGACGCCGCGGTTCTCGCGCAGATCGTGCGCGTACTCCGCCTTGAAGGGTTGCCCCTTTTCCTCCAGGAGCCTCACCGCGTCGTCGAAGCCGAGCTCGCGGCGCTCGAACCTCTGGCCGCGCTTCATGAGCTTGCGCATGCGGCGCTCGATCTCCGCGAGCTGGTCCGCCTCGAGTGGCTCGTCGAGCAGGAAGTCGTAGTAGAAGCCGCTGTCGACCGGCGGCCCGAACCCCAGCTGCGTGCCCGGTCGCACCTCCAGCACCACCTGCGCCAGCAGGTGCGCCAGACTGTGCCGCCTCCGATACAGCGGATCGTCCTTGCGCGAGGGATCCGCATCGAGCCGCGCCATTCCAGTTCTCCGTCCACCCACAGCGAAACGCCGTTCCCGCACCAGCGAGCTGCCATCCTAGCGCACGGTCTTCCGGCGCTCAACGGCCCGTCCGGGCGGCGGCTGCCGCACCTCGCCCGGGGCCGACCGCGGCGGCCTCGAGGCGGGTGGCCGGCGACGTCGATGGCCCGGAGCGGGCGGTGCTGCGATCGCGGCGGGGTGGTCTCGGAGCCGGCGCCGCCGGGCACCGGGTGGGCCGGCGGCGGGCGCCCGTGGCCGCGGGCAGGCAGCCCCGGAGCTGGTCGAGCTGCCGAGATGGGGGCACCGCGTGGAAGAACGCCCACCCCCCTCCGGTGCTGCCCCGCCGCAGGTCAGCGCCATCGCGGCGGGCACCTCCGGTGGGGTCCGCGGCGGGTTCGGGGCCGGGACCGGACCGGGCCAGCCGGCCGGGAGGCTTGACAGCGCCGCGGGGGACGCGGTATCTCTCTGCATTCGACATTCCGGGCAAGTGGAGGTGTCACCTTCCACCCGGCGGCGCGCGATCCGGAATCGAGGCTGCCTGCCGGGTTCCCTCGTGGGCCCTGGATCTGGCCGCATGGCCAGCCGGGTAGGTGGCACGTCATCTACCCTTTTTCATTGCACCGGGGTGGCGGAAGCGCCCTGCGCATCCGCGCCGCCCCATGAAGGAGGTTGATGTTCCGAGAGCGCGAACCCCGGAGGGAGAGGGGGCCACGCGTCAACGAGCGTATTGGTGTTCGCGAGGTGCGAGTCGTCGGTGATGACGGTGAGCAGCTCGGGGTTCTGCCGACACGCGAAGCTCTCGCAAAGGCACGAGAGCTCGGATTCGACCTGGTGGAGGTCGCACCGAAGTCGCGGCCGCCCTTGTGCCGCATCATGGACTACGGAAAGTACAAGTACGAGCAGGCCAAGAAGGCCAAGCTGGCTCGCAAACGGCAGCACCAGGTCGTGGTCAAAGAGATCAAGATGCGTCCGAAGATCGAGCCGCACGACTACGAGTTCAAGAAGAAGCACATCGTCGAGTTCCTGGAGCACGGCGACAAGGTCAAGGTGACCTTGATGTTCCGCGGACGCGAGATGGCCCACACGAATCTCGGTCGTGTTCTTCTCGATCAGCTCGCGTCGGAGCTGGCGGACGTCGGGAAAGTCGAGGCGCCTGCACGTCAGGAGGGCCGCACGATGGTTCTGCTGCTGGCACCGCAAATCGCCAAGCCGAAGGCGCCCAAGCAGAAAGAAGAGGCCTCGAAGAGCGAGGAGCCGGAGCCGGCTTCCGAGAAGTCCTGAGGCTGGAACAAACGGGACACGCGTGGGTCCCGGCGGAGGAATGTGTCGTGCCCAAGATGAAGACCCACCGCGGATTGGCAAAGCGCGTCAAGCGCACCGCGAGCGGGCGTTTGAAGCGCAGGAGGGCCTACCACAGCCATCTGCTGAGCAGCAAGACGCGCAAGCAGAAGCGCAGACTGCGGAGCGCGGAGATGATGGCCCAGGCCGAGGAAGCGCGGTTGAAGGCGCTGCTGAACCTGTAGGACGTTTGCTCGCGAGGCCGACGCGGTCCGCATGCCATATCGGTTGCCGGCGCCGGGATGTGCACCCGGGCCCGAGCGGGCCGATCAACAGGGAGATTCGAACATGTCACGTGCGACGAGCACCGTCGCCGCCCGTGCGCGGCACCGCAAAGTGCTGAAGAAGGCGAAGGGCTACCGCGGTGGCAAGAGCCGCCTGTTCAAGACTGCCAAGGAGGCCGTGGAGCGCTCGATGCTCTACGCCTACCGGGATCGCAAGGCGCGCAAGCGCGACTTTCGCAGGCTGTGGATCATGCGCATCAACGCCGCGGCACGGCAGCACGGCTTGTCCTACAATGCCTTGATGAGCGGCCTGCGCCACTCCCAGGTCGACATCAACCGCAAGATCCTGGCCGACATGGCCGTGCACGACGTGGAGGGCTTCCAGAAGCTGGTCGAAACCGCCAAGCAGGCCAACAGCTGAGGTCGTGGTGGAGGAAGCGGCAGCGCTGCGCACGCGGATCGCCGAAACACGCGAGGCCGCGCTGAAGGACCTGGGGTCGGTGGCGGATTCCCAGGCACTGGAGGCATGGCGTGTCCGCTACATGGGCCGCAAGGGACGCGTGGCCCGGCTCTTCGCGGCTCTCGCCGCGGCCAGCGCCGAGGTGCGACCGCAGCTGGGCCAGCTCCTCAACGCTCTCAAGCAGGACCTGCAGTCGGCACAGGACGCGGCCACCCGGCGCCTGACCGCCCCGCGGCGCTGCAAGACGATCGATCCCACACTGCCGGGGCGGCCGCGCTGGCGCGGCCGCGCGCACATCATCTCGCAGGTCCTCGACGAGATGAAATCCATTTTCAAGGGGCTGGGCTTCTCGGTCGCCCTCGGCCCCGAGGTGGAGCTGGAGCACTACAACTTCGAGGCGCTCAACTTCCCTCCGAACCATCCGGCGCGCGATCTCCAGGACACCTTCTACGTCACCGACAGCGTGCTGCTCCGCACGCAGACTTCGCCCATGCAGGTGCGCATCATGCGGTCCAGGAACCCCCCGGTCCGGGTGGTCGTTCCGGGGCGTGTCTACCGCAACGAACAGATCGATGCTTCGCACGCCGCCGAGTTCCACCAGCTGGAAGGCCTCTACGTGGATCGTCACGTTTCCATGGTGGACCTCAAGGGCTCGGTGGCCTACTTCGTGCGGCGCATGTTCGGTGCGGGCACGAGGATCCGGTTCAAGCCGCACTTCTTCCCGTTCACGGAGCCGAGCGTCGATGTCGACATGACCTGCTTTGCGTGTCACGGTGACGGTTGCACCGTTTGCGACAAAGGCGGCTGGATCGAGATCATGGGCGCCGGCATGGTGCATCCGAACGTCTTCAAGGCCTCGGGCTACGATCCGGAGGAGGTCACCGGGTTCGCCTTCGGCATGGGGGTCGACCGCATCGCCATGCTGCGGCACGGCATCGATGACATCCGGCTGTTCCTCGAAAACGACATCCGCTTCCTGTCGCAGTTCTGAGTTACACCGGCGTTCCACGTGGAGGACGCATGCGAATTCCCCTGAGCTGGCTGCGCGACTACGTCGACTTCGCGGTCGACGCCCGCACGCTCGCGCACGATCTCACGATGTCCGGCACCAACATCGAGGTCGTCCACGAGGCCGAGCCGGCGTTCGAAGGTGTCTTCGTCGGCAAGGTGCTCGAGAGTGACAGGCATCCGAACGCCGACAAGCTGAGCCTGTGCCGGGTGGACGTGGGCGGCGAGGAGCTGCGCATCGTCTGTGGGGCTCCGAACGTGCGGGTCGGCCTCACGGTGGCGGTGGCCAAGGTGGGCGCCCGCCTTGCCGGCAACCTCAAGATCCGCAAGTCGAAGATCCGCGGCGAGGTGTCGCAGGGCATGATCTGCTCGGCCCGCGAGCTGGACCTCGGCGCCGACGCGGACGGGATCCTCGAGCTCGATCCGGCGCTGGAGAGTGGCGCCGCGTTCGCGGGGACCGGCGAGATGGACACCGTCCTCGAGGCGGAGATCACGCCCAACCGCCCCGATTGCCTCGCCCTGCTCGGCATCGCCCGCGAGGTGGCGGCGCTCTA
The DNA here is from genome assembly GCA_046757105.1 of Candidatus Krumholzibacteriia bacterium. Taxonomy (GTDB): domain Bacteria; phylum Krumholzibacteriota; class Krumholzibacteriia; genus JBHHXQ01. The sequence goes on along the minus strand of JBHHXQ010000089.1, from coordinate 4,843 downwards.
CGGCCAGCCGCTGCGCCTGCCGGAGGTCTGGGCGGGCCGTCCCGAACGCCCGGCACGGGTGCGTGTCGAGATCGAAGACCCCACCGACTGCGGCCGCTATCTCGGGCGCGCCATCCGCAACGTGCGCGTCGGGGAGTCTCCGGACTGGTTGAAGGCGCGACTGAACGCGATGGGCCTCGACCCGATCGACAATGTGGTGGACATCACGAACTTCGTGCTGTTCGAAACGGGGCAGCCGATCCACGCTTTCGATCTGGCGGAACTGCGCGGCGGGTGCATCCGCGTGCGGCGTGCACGTGAGGGCGAGACGCTGCGCACGCTCGACCACGTCGATCGCGAACTCGATCCCGACATCCTGGTGATCGCCGACTCCGAACGTCCCGTGGCTGTGGCCGGCATCATGGGCGGCGAGGAGAGCGCCGTCGGAGAGGAAACGCGCCACCTGCTTCTCGAGGTCGCCTACTTTCGGCCCGATCTCGTGCGCAGCGGCCGGCGCAAGCTGGGGCTCGACACCGACGCCTCATACCGCTTCGAGCGCCAGACCGACATCGAGGCGGTGCGTTGGGCAGCCGACCGGGCGACCCGGCTGCTGGTGGACGTGGCCGGCGGCGAAGTGGTCGAGGAGGCCGACGACGTCCGGCCGGTGCAGCACCAGCCGGTGCGCATCCACCTGCGCAGCGAGCGCGCCAACCGCCTCATCGGCACCTCCCTCACAGCCGGCGAGGTCGCGGCACTCCTGTGCCGTCTCGGGCTCGACGCCGAGCCGCACGGCGATGGCGTCGACGTGGGCGTGCCGTCCTTCCGGCGTGATCTGAAGGAGGAGATCGATCTCGTCGAGGAGGTCGCCCGCATGCACGGCTACGACAGCATCCCGAGCGACGTGCTGCCGCCGGCGCCACTGATCCACGAAGGGAACGCCCGTGACGCGTTGCTCGGGCGGATGCGCGACCTCATGATCGGCCTCGGTTGCTTCGAGGTGCGCACCAGCGCGTTCATGGACCGGCAGGACCCGGACCGTCTGGAGCTCGCGGAGGACGACGTGCGGCGCAGGTTCGTGCCCGTGCGCAACCCCCTGGTGAGCTCGCTCGACACGATGCGAACCACCCTCGTCCCGGGTGCCCTGCGCGTGTTGCGGCACAACCTCAACCACGGCCAGGAGAACGTTCGACTCGTGCAGATCGACTGCGTCTTCGTGGACGTGCCGGGCGAGAACCCAGGGCTGCCGACGGAGGCCGACCGGCTTCTCGCCGTCGTGTCGGGCTCGCGCAACCCTCCCGGGTGGAGCGAGGCCGGCGGTGCGTACGACCTGTACGACCTCAAGGGCGAGACGGAGGCACTGCTCGAGCACCTCGGCGTTGACACTGTGTGGACGTACGGATATACTGAACCGTTCCTTGACTCCGCCACAAGTTTCACGATTTCGGGGAGTTACGGCACCATCGGTGGAGGCGGGGCGGTTCGGGAAGGGGTGCTGCGCGCCTTCGACGTCGGTGCTCCGGTGTTTCTGCTCGACCTCGACGTCGAGGCACTCGAGAAACACCTCCCCGACCGCCGTGTGTTCGAGCAGCTGCCGCGTTTCCCGGCCGTGAAGCGCGACCTGTCGCTGGTCGTGCCGCGGGGCGTGGCCTACCAGCAGGTGCACGCGACGTTGGTCGAGGCCGGGGGAGCGCAACTCGAGTCGGTGCAATGCTTCGACGTCTTCGAGGATCGCGCGCTTGGGGATGCTGTCCGGAGCATCGGGGTTCGCCTGCTGTTCCGCTCGTCCCAGCGGACGCTCACCGACGACGTCGTCGATCCGATCATCGAAGCGATCGTCCGCCGCTTGGCGGAGGCGCTGGAGGTTCGACTGCGGGCAGGCTGATGCAGCCTGGGGGAACGGGAGGCGATGACACGTGGAGCATCTTGAGAGTCTTTCACGTCTTGAGGAGCGAATCCGGAGGGCCATGGATCTCATCTCGCAGCTCAAGTCCGAGAAGAAACAGCTCGAGGTGGAGACCACCGAGCTGCGGGAAGCGCAGCTCTCGCTCGAGCGCAAGACGCAGGCTCTGACGGACGAGAAAGAGGAGCTGTTCCGGGAGGGCCAGACGCTGCGGGACAAGGAACAGGAGTGGGTGCGCTACGAGCGCGACCGCGAAGAGATCCGCGCGCGCATCGACGGGATGCTGGCCAAGTTCGAGCAACTCGAGATCTGAAGCTCCGGCTGCAGTGGCCGGGCGGGGAGTCCGCATGGACCGTCCAAAGAGCACGCGCGTGGAGATCTTCGGGAGCGAGTACACCATCCGTGCCGATGCCGATCCGGATTACGTCAAGAGCATCGCCGCGTACGTCGACACGAAGATGAACGAGATCGCCGAGAAGCAGAAGCTCGTCTCGTCCACGAAGGTGGCGATCCTCGCCGCCATCAACATCGCGGACGAGGTCTTTCAGGAACGTCGGAAGCGCGAGCAGACGGAACAAGATGTTTCGGCGAAGGCTCGGGAACTCTCGGACGTTCTGGCACGCGAGCTCTGAGTTCCGGAGGCTCCAGACGAACGCCACCTGGGTGAATCCGTCTTGCGCGTGTGCGGGTGCTTCGCTATACTCGCGGATAGAGAATTCCCTGCTTTGCAGGTGGGTTGACATTTTTTTTGAGCCAACACTGTAGATGCGGGAACCTGAAGTACGACTCGATGTCACGACCGCAGAGGGTTGAGGCAAAGGGGCGTGCGGTGGTGCCCACCTGGTGAGACCAGGTTCAAAAAAAACTCGACCCACGGCAGTGTGGGGAATTCTTTGCTTTCACTCCCAGCCCACAGATCCCGACTCTGCACGCCTCCGTTCGGTGTACCATGGCGACGGGAACGCTCGTCCGCCACGGGAGGGGATGCGCATGTCGGCTCGAATCCTCGATGGCCGTTCCGTGGCCAGGGCCGTGGTCGAGGAGCTCCGCGACCGCATCGCCGCCGAGTCCGGCGGCGGCCGGCCTCCGGGGCTGGCCGCCGTTCTCGTCGGCGAGGACCCGGCCTCGAAGGTCTACGTCCGCAACAAGCTCAAGACCTGCGAACGCTGCGGCATCGAGTCGTTTCTGCACCAGCTGCCGGAATCGGTGGCCGAGAAACAGGTTGCGGAGCTGCTGGACGCTCTCACCGAGGAGGAGCGCGTGGACGGCATCCTGCTGCAGCTGCCGCTGCCGCGCCGGCTGGACTCCCAGGCCCTGCTGCGCCGGCTCGACCCGCGCAAGGACGTCGACGGCCTGCACCCCGCGAACCTCGGCAAGCTGCTGGCGGACGACCCGAGCGGCTTCGTGCCGTGCACGCCGGCCGGTGTCCTGGAGCTCCTGGGGCGCTGCGGGGTGGAGGTCGAGGGGCGCCGCGCGGTCATCGTCGGGCGCAGCAACCTGGTGGGCAAACCTCTTGCGTTGCTGCTCCTGCGGCGGGCTCGGCTGGGCAACGCCACCGTGACCGTGGTGCACACGAAGAGCCGCGAGGTTCCCGAGCTCGTGCGCGAAGCGGAGATCCTGGTGGCCGCTGCGGGGAGCCCGCGCTTCGTGCAGGGGGAATGGCTGCGGCCCGCGGCCACCGTCATCGACGTTGGCGTCCATCGTCTACCGGACGCGACGGGTGAGGGCCGCACGGAGCTGGTCGGCGACGTCGACTTCGCTGCCGCCGTACAGGTGGCCGGCGCCATCACGCCGGTTCCGGGGGGCGTCGGGCCGATGACCGTCGCCATGCTCATGCGGAACACGACGCTGGCCTGGAGCCGCAACCGGAGGACCTGAATGTTCCAGCCCGACCTCTTCGAAGCGCAAGAGCCGCGCGTCTACAGCGTCTCGGAGATCACCGAGAGCGTGCGGCGTCTGCTGGAGGAGACGTTTCGGGACGTCGTCGTCGAGGGAGAGATCTCGAACGCCCGCCGCCACTCGTCCGGACACTGCTACTTCACGCTCAAGGACGAGCGGGCGCAGCTCGCCTGCGTCCTGTTTCGCAGCGACGCGCTGGCGCTGCGTTTCGACCTGGAGAACGGTCTGCGTGTGCGCGCCACCGGCCGTCTGAACCTCTACCCGCCGCAGGGCAAGTTCCAGCTGCAGGTGCGCGCGCTGCTGCCCGTGGGGCACGGGGCGCTGGAGCTCGCCTTCCGGCAGCTGAAGGAGAGGCTCCAGAAGGAAGGCCTGTTCGACGCGGCGCGCAAGCGGGCGCTGCCGCGCCTGCCGCAGCGCGTCGCTCTGATCACCTCCCCGACCGGGGCCGCGGTGCGCGACATGATCACCACGCTCACGAGCCGCTGGCCGCTGCTGCACATCCGGGTGGTGCCGGTCGCCGTGCAGGGAGAGGCGGCCGCGGGCGAGATCGTGCGCGCGCTGCAGTTCATCAATCGCGCCGGTGCGGCCGACGTCATCATCGTGGGGCGGGGTGGCGGTAGCCTCGAGGATCTGTGGGCGTTCAACGAGGAGCCGGTGGCACGAGCCATCGCGGCGTCACGGATTCCGGTGGTGTCGGCCGTCGGACACGAGGTCGACTACACGATCGCCGACTTCGTGGCCGACGCGCGCGCGGCCACGCCGACCGCGGCCGGTTCTCTCATCGTGCCGCACCGTGACGAGGTGGCGGCATTCCTCCGCGAGGTGCAGAGCCGCACGGCGCGGGCCCTCTCGCGCAGGTGCGACGTCGAACGGCACCGCCTCGATGCTCTGCTGCGCAGCTACGGGCTCCGGCGCCCGCGGCTGCTGATCGAGGAGTTCGAGCAGAGTCTCGACGCACGCCGCGAGCGTCTGGAGCGCGCCCTGCGCGCGGTCGTCGAGCGGCGGCGGACGGCCTGGCAGGCGGCCTGCGGGCGTCTGCAGGCGCTCGGCCCGCGCAGCGTCCTC
>JBHHXQ010000088.1:0-10786 GCA_046757105.1 Candidatus Krumholzibacteriia bacterium | reverse complement strand
CGTCGTCACCACGCAGGACGAACTCGGCTTGCACGCCGCGGTGCTCGTCGCCCAGCAGCTCGATGTCCGTCTGGGTCAGGTACGGGGGAACGAGACTGGAGGCGTAGATGAAGTCGACGTCGATGCCGTCCCCGGAGAGTTCCTCGGCCAGGCTCCAGCTGCGCAGGAAGCGATTGCGGAGCTGATACTGGACTTCGACCGGGACGTCGACGACGACGCGCGGCCCCGGCGACGCGCCCTCGTCCGCGGCTGCCTCGGCGCCCTCCACCTGCTTGCCGGCGTCGCGACCCTCCTGGCGGTCGTATGTGAGCAGCGTGAACACGCCGCTGCGCCGGAAGTAGACCTCTTCCTGACCGCGCACGAAGCGCGACAGGCGGGTGCTGGCATCCTCCGAGTGCACCGAGCCTGCCCACGCCAGCAGCCTGCCGTGCGCATCGAACAGCTGCACGCCCAGCTGATCGGGCACCCCCTGCGGCAGCCGCCTCCGCGTCTCGTTCACGAGCTGCTCGAGGGCGTTGAACCGGCGCACCCGCTCCCCGGGGGGCGACGGAAGAACGACGCTCGAGTCGGTCGCGAGCCGGTGCACTGCATCGCCGAGATCGCGTGCGATCGACTCGAGCGCGAGCACCCGCGCGCGCACCTCCTGGAAGCGCTGGTGGATGCGCGCCTCCTCGGTGGCGTTCCAGGCATCCGGCTGCGGCTGCCTCGCGACCAGCCTCAGCCCCGCCGCGGCCGCGAGCAGCAACAGCCAGACACGCAGCGCCGTCGCCGCGCGACCGCCTCCCCCGGCTCGGCGACCGGCCCAGGCATGGACCGCGACCCCCAGAAGCGCGGCGCCGAGCAGGAGGCCGCGGAACGCCACGGGAAGCGCCGAGGCGCCCGGAGCGGCCTCGCGGGCGAGAACCGCCAGAGACACCAGGCCGGCCGCGTACGTCAGATGGCTTGTCAGATGACTCGTGCGCATTGCGTTCGAAGAGGGGTGACTCGCTCGGCGTCAGCGCAACGCCTTGACCTCGGACACCACCCATCGGTCGCCGTCTCGAACCAGCGCCACCAGCACCCGGTCGCGGACGACCCGGCCATTGCCGTGGTTCCGGTAGACTCGCCGGGCCAGAGCCGCGGCCACCCGCTGCGCCTCGCCCGGCTCGCGAACGTGGATGAACTGGAACTGCTGCGTCTTCGTGGCCTGGAAGTGATCCTTGAGAATGAAGTAGCTCTGGTTGCGCGAAAACCGGCCGCCCACGGGACCCGCCTCTGGAAGCGAGATCGACACCTTGCGATCGCCGAAGTGCTTCGAGAGAGCGCGCGCGTCGCCGGCCAGCCACGCCCTCTCGATGCTCTTGAAGACCGCCGCGGGTGGGCCGGGCGGCTTCTCGGCACCCTCCGCGGCGGCGCGGGTCGCCGAGGCCACGAGCAGCAGGCTCGCCACGGCGCATCCCAGGTGTCTCAAAAGCATTCGCTCCTCCGGAGCCGTCGGGCCGCCTCCAGTGTACGCGAAGCCACCGCGGGAGGCGGGATCGGCACGGACAACCCTTTCCAGGCTAGCAATTTGCATGGGGGTGCCGGGGGCTTTTCTCGGGGCCAGGTAGGCGCGCACCGCTCTCGGAGCCGAGCGACGCCCCCGTGGACGAACACCGGCAACCCGGACCACGGCCGGGCGCCCGGGAGGATCGGGAGGCCCCGGGCTGCCGCGGGGAGGGGCGAGGGGCCGGCTGCGTGTCCGTAACCTCCCCGATCGAAGGCCGTGTTGCACTATCATACGGAGTCGGAGCGACGCCGCACCGGCGCGCCCACCTCCACATCCAGAGAGAAGAATCGTCGCATATGCTGGCGAACGTATCGGCAAGATCCCGGCGTGCCAGTTCACCGCTCCGACGCGGTGAGATGCTGCACAAGTACCGCATCGAGAAGCTGCTCGGTGCGGGCGGTTTCGCCAACGTGTACCAGGCGTACGACACCGTCGAAGGTGTGCGCGTCGCGCTGAAGGTGTTCACCCAGCACCTGCCCGAGCTGAACCAGCACGCGTTCCGCAACGAAGTGCGCATCATCTCGCGCCTCGACCACAAGAACATCATGCGACTCAAGACGGCCGAGATCATCGACCGACACTTCGTGCTGATTTCGGAGCTCGGCGACCGCACGCTCTTCGAAGCCTACGAGCGCTCGCGTCCGGTGACGTACGCGCTGCACGTTCTCGACCAGGTCCTCGAGGGTCTGGCCTATGCGCACGAGCGCGGCGTCATCCATCGAGACATCAAGCCCGAGAACATCCTGGTGTGGCGGGACGGTCGCGTGAAGATCGCCGACTTCGGAGTCTCGAGGCTCATGGACCAGCCGGTCACGCACACGACGGCCACGGGAACCCCGAGCTACCGAGCACCCGAGCAGGCCTACGGCCGTCCGACCTTTGCCTCCGACGTGTTCGCGATCGCCCTGGTCTTCTACGAAATGGTGACGCGCACGCTGCCACGCTGGCCGCTGCGCTGGCCGTTCGAGCGCCACGAGATCTTCGAGGCGCGCGTTCCTCCGGCTCTGGTGCGCGTGATCCGCCGCGCGGCGAGCTTCGATCTCGAGCACCGATACCGCAACGCGGGCGCCATGTTGAGAGCGGTGCGCGGCGCCGTGCCGGAGCTCGCCAACGGGACGTCCCAGGAGCGCATCCGACCGCCGACACGCCGCCTGTCGTGGCGCGAGTACCGGATGCGCGAGTTCGAGCAGCGCTACGAGCGACACCTCCAGCTCGACTTCCGCTGCAACCGCTGCTGCGGTCCGATCTCCGAGTTCATGTGCGCCTGCCCCTGGTGCGGCTACAAGAACAACTCCTTCGACGGCATCACGCGCTTCCCCAGCGTCTGCGTCCGCTGCGAGCACGGTGTCTACGACGACTGGAGCTACTGCCCCTGGTGCTACGGCGCCGGGTTCCCGACCGTGTCGCACGCTCCCAGCCGCGATCGGCGCTACGCGGGCCGCTGCCCGCGCTGCCGCGAGACGCGCCTGCTGCCGCACATGAAGCACTGCCCGTGGTGCAACGCACGGCTGCGCCCCTGGCGCAGTCGTCTGCTCGCGGACCGCTGCTCCGCGTGCCGCAGCTCCGTGGCCAGCGACTACTGGGGATTCTGCGCCTGGTGCGGCAAGAACCTGCGCACACGCTCGAACCGCTCCCGCAACGGCCGCCGCTACAGCGCCTGAGCCCCGAAGAACCTGCGCCCTCGTTGTCCGGACGTGAGGGTCGAGGTGCGGATCGACCCGGAAGGCAGGAATGAGCATGCCCGGGACGGTACGGTCGCCGCCGGATTCCTAACCGCCGGCCATGAGAATGCGGTAGGCCAGGATCCCCCAGATGCCGAAGCCGCACATCGTCTTGACGACCGCGGCCAGCACCTTGCCGAAGAACGCGGCACGCCCCGATCGCAGTGCGTCCATCTTGCGCTGGGCGACGTACTCGAAGGCCACCCCGCCCAGAAAGGCGCCCAGGAAGGCGCCGACCAGGCTGCCCAGGGGAGGAACGATCGAGACGGCAGCCACCCCACCCAGGATTCCGCCGGCGAACGCACCCCCCACACCCCAGCGCGTGGCGCCCTTCCGGGCCGTGTACGCCAGCCCGACACCGAACTCCAGGGCCTCCGCGGCCGCCGCCAGGCCCGCCATCGCAAGCAGGCTCCACCACCCGACCGGATGCAGCCGGGTCACCAGCGCATAGACGAGCGCCAACCCCAGCAGGATCCAGTTCGCCGGCAACCCCACCCAGTGCAGCAGGAGCACCGCCGCCCCCAGCGCCAGGAACAGCACGTTCCCCGCCGCCGCCAGGAACTCAACCATCGGCAGCTCGCTTCGCAGGGGGCCATGTGACGGGCCACAGACGGGATCGGGATGTCATGGGCTCATCCCCGGGCAGGGCGACCAGCCGCTTCATCGGCAAGCAGGCGCGGATGTCGAAGCCGTCCGGGCGGATCGGGCGCGGTGGGGCGTCACGCCGCCCTCTGCGCCTCCTTGATCTCCGCCCTCTTCTGCCACTCGATCACCAGCGGCGCCGCCACGAAGATCGACGAGTAGGTCCCGACGATGATGCCGACCAGCAGCACCCAGGTGAAGTCGTGGATCACCGCGCCACCGTAGACGAACAGCGCGCCCACCACGAAGATCGTGGTCAAGCTCGTCAGGATGGTGCGCGAGAGCGTCTTGTTGATGCCCGTGTTGAAGATCGCTTCGGTCGACTCGCGCCGCTGCTTGCGTTTGATCTCCTCGCGGATGCGATCGAACACGACGATGGTGTCGTTCACCGAGTACCCCACCAGCGTGAGCAGCGCCGCGACGATGCTGAGCGTCAGCTCCTTGTTGAACAGCGAGAAGAGACCCAACGTCAGAAGGACGTCGTGGGCGACGGCGGCCAGGGTCGCGACACCGAAACGAAACTCGAAGCGCCAGGCGACGTAGGCCACCACGAGCAGCATGGCGAGCAGCACGGCCTGAATCGCGGCCAATTGCAGCTCGCCACCGATCTTCGGGCCCACCGACTCCACCGAACGCAGATCCACCGTCTGGCCGGCGAACTCGTCCGCGATCGCCCCGAGGATCCTCTGCGAGGTCGTGAGGCTGTCGGCGCTCGCCTCCTGGCCGCTGACCTCGAGACCCTCTGACGTCGTCTGTACGTGGATCAAGAAGAAGTTCTCGCCCCCGCCGCCGACCTGCTGGATGTTGCGGTTGTCGTAACCGGCCGCGGCGACGGCGTCGCGGACGCGGGCGATGTCGGCCGCTTGCCCGCTCGCCGCGTCGATGCCCACCTCGATCTGCACGCCACCCGTGAAGTCGACGCCGACGCGGATTCCGCCTCGACTCGCCATCGAGACGCCCCCCAGGACGATGATGGCGATCGACAGGAAGAACGCCTGCTTGCGCCTGCCGATGAAATCGAAGTTCGTGTCCCTGATCACACGCATGTGTCGAGTTCCTCTTGCCCGGAGCCTGCCGGGAGCTTCGTCAGATGCTCAGCTTCTGGAGCCGGCGCCGGCGCGTGACGCTGTCGAAGATGAAGCGTGTCACGAACAGGGCCGTGAACATGGAAGCCGTGATGCCGATGCACAGCGTGACCGCGAAGCCCTTGATCGGCCCCGTCCCGAAGTACAGCAGCACGATGCCCGCGAACATGGTCGTGAGGTTCGAGTCGATGATGGCCGACAGGGCGTTCTTGTAGCCGGCGTCGATGGAAGCCGTCACCGTCTTCGCCTTGCGCAGCTCTTCGCGGATGCGTTCGAAGATGAGCACGTTCGCATCCACCGCCATCGCCACCGAGAGCACCAGCCCGGCGATCCCGGGCAGCGACAGCGCCGCGTGCAGCGTCGCCATGGCCGCGAGAACGATGACCAGGTTCATGCCGAGCGCGAGTGCCGCGAGCAACCCCGCGAACTGGTAGTAGACCAGCAGGAAGGCCACCGTGACTCCGAGCCCGACCAGTCCGGCGGTGAGACCCCTGCGCAGCGAGTCGCTCCCCAGCGTCGGCCCCACGGTGCGCTCCTCGATGTAGTTGAGCTTGACCGGGAGGGCGCCCGCACGCAGGACGATCGCCAGGTCGCGCGCCTCCTTGTCGGTGAACGAGCCGGTGATCTGCCCCTGGCCGCCGGGAATCCGGCTGTTGATCGAGGGAGCCGACTTGACCACGCGGTCCAGGACGATCGCCAGCTGCTTGCCGACGTTGTCCGCCGTCAGGCTCGAGAACTTGCGCGCACCCCGGCGGTCGAGCGTGAAGTTGACCAGCATGCCGCCCGGCCGGTCCGGGTCGGGTGCGACGCGCGCATCCCGCAGGCGCTCCCCGTACAGGTCCACACGCGTGTTCACGAGGTAGAGAAGCTTCGTCGGCACGCCGTCCGAGGTCCGGGACTCTTCGCTGCTCCAGAGGAACTCCGAGTCCCCACCCAGGGCGGCCCGGACCTCCAGAAGCTGGAGAAGCTCGTTGACGCGCTGCACGCGGTAGCCGTCGTCGGGCACGTAGAGCGCGCCCCGCGCCAGCGTGTTGAGGAACAGCCGGCTGAACTGGTTGGCGTCGTCCTGGAACGTCCGTGCCGGGGTGACATCCGGCAGATCGAGGAGGAACGCCGAGTCGGCGGCGCTCGTGTCGGTGGCGGCAACCTCCGTCTCGGCCGTCTCTCCGCTCGGCGCTCGGCCGGCCTCCGTCGTATCGGCCGGGGCGGCCTCCAGCGAGTCGCCCTCCGACTCGATCACCTTGCCGGCCAGGGCCTTGTCGATGGCCTGGACGACGTCCCGCAGCTCGCGCGGCTCGCGCACCATGCGGAACTCGAGCTCCGCCACCTCGCCGACGAGCTTCTTGGCGCGGTTGGGATCGTCGATCCCGGGCAGCTGCACCAGGATGCGGTTGTTGCCCTGCCGCGTGATCGTCGGCTCGGTGACGCCGAACTGGTCGACGCGCGTCGAGAGGATCTCCATGACGCGGTCCTGTGCGTCGCGGTGGGCACCGCCCTTGAGTGAAGCCTCGTCCAGCTCGAGCACCAGGTGCATGCCGCCCTGCAGGTCGAGCCCGAGTTTGAGCGACCTCTCGAGAATGCGCCGCATGGAGATGCGCTCCCCCTCGGAGAGCTCCGCGACGGCCTCTTCGGTGAGGTTCCGGTACTTCGAGAAGTACTGGTACGACGGGTAGAGCAGGTACAGGCAGACGCCCACGACAATCAGGATCGTGATCAGGCGCGTGGTGAGATTCCGGTCCATGCTTCGTCTCCAGAGGGCGCGGGCGTACCCCCGCTGGCGTCCCGGTGACCCCGGCATCAGGGTCTTCTACGTGATTGCCGTCGTCGCGAGTTTCGTTGAACGGAAGGAGCGGGACCGAAGTCCGAACTCGATGATGCGCGCCCGGCGAGCCACCACAAGGCAGGCAATTATAGGCCCGCCGGGGGGGGTGTCAAGCACCCTGGCCGGGGCCGTGCCGGGGCTGCCGGCGCCTGCCCGTGGCCTGGCACGGATCTGCGGCCCGCGATCGCCGGCTCGGCGTGGATCTCCGAGCCGCCGTGCGGCCTCGGTCCGGGCGTGTCCCGGCGCGCTTGACGCGGCATCCCGTCACGAGCCGGCGGCATGCGCCGTCGTCTTCGTGTCGCCGCGTAGATCCTCCAGCGTGACGAACTCGATGCCCTCGGCCTGGAGCCGCGGGAGCATGGCGCGAAGCGCCTGCATCGTGTAGTGCCGCGGGTGCGCGATCCCCACCGCGAGCCCGTGCTCGCGGGCCATCTCGCAGAGCCGCGTCACGTTGTCGGCCACGGTCTCGGCCGAGCGCGTACGGTCGTCGAGAAACAGATCGTTGCGGATGCTCCAGACGCCCATCTGGCGCGACATCTGGTGGGCGAGGCTGCGAGGCGTCGTCAGGCTGTCGAAGAAGAACAGCCCGCGCTTCGCCAGGACGGCGGCGAACGCGCGCATGGTGGCGCGGTCGGCCGTCGCACGCGAGCCCATGTGGTTGTTGATGCCGATGAAGACTCCGTAGCGCCGGTAGTGGCGGTCGATGAGCGCGCCGATCTCGGCCTCGCTCATGCCGACGGTGACGGGGGTCTTGCCCGGGTCGAGGTCGCGCTCGGGCTCCATCGGCAGATGCAGAAGCGCCGGGACGCCGTAGTGCTGGGCGGCGCGAAAGGCGGCGCGGCTGCTCGGGAGGTCGGGCAGAACGGCGACGGTGAGCGGAATGCCGAGCTCGAAGACCTCCAGCGTGGTCGCGTTCATGTTGTGGCCGAGATCGTCGATGACGAGCGCCACGCGTGGCGCCGGCTCGTGGCTCGGCTCGGGCGCGGGCACCCGTGGGCGCACGACGACCCGGTGGGTGACATGGCTGCCGAAGCCGAGCCACAGGACGATCGTGCCGCCGCGCCGGTGGTACTCCTCGGCGCGCAGCACCTCGGCACCGGCCGCGCGCGCCGCACGCGTGATTCCGAGGTTGCACTGCGAGGGTGTCAGGTGGGGCGGCGTGCGGAAGCTGTACTCGCGCACCTCGACGCCATCCTCGAGAATGGCGCCGGCGCGCAGATCGCTCCTCAGGAGCCCCAGGTCGAGAAAGCGCTCGGCCAGCGCGACGTCCAGATGCACCTCGAGTCGATCGAGGAAGCGGTCGGTGAGACCGGCGCGAACGAGGAGCGCCTGTCCGCTCTCGGACGTCAGGACGTGGATGGCGCCGGCGCCCAGCAGACCCAGGACGAGCGCCGCGGCCAGGAAGCCCCGCCGCACCCGCCGTCTCCTGCGCGCCCGCGCACGTCCTGCCACCGCCACCCTCCAGACACAACCGGCCACGCAGGGCAGCGTGGCCGGTCATCCACTTTGTGCGCGCGATCGGGATCTGTCAATGCCGAGCCTCAGGCGGGCTCCGCCGCACCCGGCTTGGGCGTGATGTCCAGGTCCTCCCAGATCAGGAGCAGGAACTTGCCGGCGTCACCCACTTCCTTCGTGAGATCCTCGATCACCACGAAGTTCGCCTGGCCCTCGACCCTGAAGTCGGTCTCGCCCTGGGTCTGGAAGAAGACGCTGGTGGCGTACCGGGCGTCCGTGGCGAGCCAGCGTTCCCGACTGAGCGCACCGCCTTGGTCCTGGTAGAGGTCGGACCTCTCCTCGAAAGGGCGCTGGATCGACAACGTGATGTCGATCGACTGGAGCCACAGTTCCGACGGCACGGGAGGCTCACCGGGGGGAAGATTCTCGGGCTCGAACATCCGGTTGTGGATGCGGACCTCCTCGGCCCACCCCCACTGGCTTTCACCCTCCGGTGTGGCTTCACTCAAGATGAAGAGATACTCCGCGCTGTTCTCTGCGTCGTTCGCGAGGATTGCCTCGAAGTCATCGACCTTCCGCTGTCGATAGGACAGCTCGAGCGCCCGGATCAGATCCTCGGGGTTTTCGGGGACGATGGTCTCGTCCGGGACATCGATGGGGACCTCGTCGGGACTGAAAATGCAGCCGCCGAGAAGAAGGGGCGTCAGGACAATGGCAAGTGTTGTGTTTCGACGGATTCCGCTGCCGCGCGACATGATGGACTTTCCTCCAGCAGACCAAGTAGGCATGACCACCGCATTATACCACACCTCCCGGGGCGAATCACCCCGGAGCGCCGTGACTCGTTCCTCTCCAAGTCGTTGCCTGCCTTGGACTTCCGCCATGGGGCGCGGAGCGCCGGCAGGATTCGTGCGCGGTAGCCGTCTAGCCTTGCGCCCCGAGCACGGCCCTGAGGATCCCCAGCGTTCCGACCGCGGGGTCTTCGTCGTCCGTGAGGGGCTCCAGGTCCTCCCACTTCTGCAGTGTCCAGAAGTTGCTGTCGCCGCCGATCAGGTCCCAGAACGCCCGTCCCGTGTAGCGCTCGCGGTTTATGACGACCGGAGGTTCCACGGTTCGATCCGAGAATTCCCGGATCAGCTCGTACTGGACCTCGTAGCGCGCCTGGTCGGTGCCTTGAAGTTCGCCGGTATCCTGGAAAACGGGGAAGTTCATCTCGACGGTCTCGAAGGAGTCCAGCGGCGTGACCGTCTCTTCCCGGAACGCTAGCATGAACTGCACCTCGCGCTCCTTGTTCCAGCCGTCGAAGAAGCCTTGAGTCGCCGCGGACCGCGCAGATTCGTCAGGAAGATACGCGAAGCCGGCGATCCCCGCGCCGGGGTCCTCGTCGGTCAGGCTGACCCTGTAGTTCGGTTCCAGGGTGGGGGTGGTGATCGCGTCACGGATGTTGTCGCGCACCGTCTCCGGTGTGAGCGGCTCCCGGAAGCTGGCCGGCGGGACGCCTGTGGGGTCGGTCTGCGGATCGCACGGCGGCGGCGCCTCGCGGGGCGTGACCGTGTCACACATGGCGGCCATGGAGACCACTCCCGCGAGGGCGAGCGCGGCGGCATTCCAGACCCGCCGTGTCCTAGAACGTGTACGAGAGCGATGACTGCACATTGAAAAAAACGTTCCGGTTCAGGGAGACGTTGAAGCTCTGGTTGCGGGCGAACTTCGTGTCCAGCTTCAGATCCCCGATCTCGATCTTCGACTCCAGACCGAGCGCCAGGTTGCCGCGTTCGGTGACCTTCTGGCCTGTCGCCCGCCCCCCCGTGAACGAGGTCCGCCTCTCCCGCGTCGCCACCTGGCTCGACGTGAACGTCAGCCTGCCGTTCCGGATCAGAGCGTAGCGCACGCCGAGACCGATCGTCGGCGAGAAGATGCGCTGGCCGGAGGTCGCGCGAGGGTTCTGCACGTACAGGCCGTTGTCCTGCAGCAGGTAGTCGAAACGCATGTCCAGGGTGAGCCTCGAGGTCATCTGGTAGTTCACGCTGCTCTGCAGGAAGTGGCTGCGGTTGAGCGTGTTCCGACTCGGGTCGTAGATCTCGTCCAGCACTTTCGAGCTCAGGCCGTAGAGTTGCTGGATGCTGATCTTCGGCGTGACCTGGTACCTGAAGCTCGGCCGGACCACGTACTCGGTTTCGTCGCGGCTGTTGGCGGAGCGGCGCCGGTCGATGAACGCCTGATCGTACGCGCGCACGTACATCTGCACACGGCCGGTCACCTTGCGGTGGATCCGCCCGTCCATGTCCATACCCAGGCGCGACCGCAGCTCGTCGCGGTCACCGAGCCCCTGCGGGCCTGGATGCGCGTAGAAGCCTTGGTTCAGCTGCACGTCGGCGTAGATGCGCATCTTCCACGTCTGCGAGAGCTCCTGCGTCACCTCGGCTTTGAGACTGCGCGCCTCCTCGACGCGCGTCTGGGGGTTCCTCGGGTTGGCCGGCTCGTCCTGGTCGATGTCGGCGCGCCTCGACTCGTACGTGAGGCTCAACGTGCC
>JBHHXQ010000087.1:0-10836 GCA_046757105.1 Candidatus Krumholzibacteriia bacterium | reverse complement strand
GAGGTGCAGCGTCCCCCCGTCGGCAGCTTCGAAGCGTCCGGCCCGCGAGCGCACGGCCGAGGTGAACGAGCCACGCTCGTGGCCAAAGAGCTCGCTGGCGACGAGGCCCTCCGGAAGCGCCGCGCAGTTGACGCTGATGAACGGTTTGTCGCGGCGTGCGCTCGCCTGATGCAGCGCCCGTGCGACGAGCTCCTTGCCGGTTCCGGTTTCACCGCTCACGAGCACCGTCACGTCGGACTCGGCGGCCAGCAGGATGCGCTCGCGAACTCGTTCGATCTGCGGCGAGCGCCCCACGAGGGCCTCGACGCCACGTTGGGCGCCGAGCTGCTGGCGCAGCTCGCGTGTCTCCAGGACGAGCCGGCGTCTTTCGGCCGCCCTGGCAACCAGGAGGACGAGCTGATCGCACTGGAACGGCTTCGTGACGTAGTCGAAAGCGCCCAATCGCATCGCCTGGACGGCGGTGCTCACGTCCGCGTGTGCCGTGAACATGATCATCTCGGTGTCGGGTGCGCGCACGCGCATCCACTCGAGAAGCTGCAGGCCGCCGACCCGCGGCATCATCAGATCGCAGACGACGACCTCGAAGCCACCGTTCCGGATCCGGGGCATGGCCGCGGCTCCGTCTTCGACCGTCACGACCTCGTGCCCCGCGCGCGAGAGGATCTGCGCCGCCAGGTCGCGCGAGAGGGTGTCGTCGTCGACGACGAGGACGCGACAACCCGGTGTCTGCGGTGCTGAGGATTCGGATGCCACCTCGGCCACGCGGCGGGTCACCTCCGGTGCGACCTTCGGGGTGTCTCAGCGTTCGTGGGGAAGCGGATCTCGAACGCGGCACCCCCCCGGGGAACGGCAAGGGCACGCAGCTCGCCGCCGAAGCCCCGGACCTTTTCGCGCGCCTCTGCGAGCCCCAGGCCGTGACCGTTCGGGCTTGTCGTGTAGTGTGGCTCGAAGATGCGTTCACGAAGCTCCGCAGGGATGCCGGGGCCACTGTCGCGCACCAGGAGGCGCAAGGGCTCGAGCTCGCTCCGCAGTTCGAGCTCGCCACCCCGCGGGCGCATGGCTTGCACGGCGTTGTGGATGAGGTTCACCAGCACGTCGTGCAGGTTGTCGGGATCGAAGTGCGCTCGGAGATCGGTGGGAACGTCGATGCAGTCTCGGACACGCTCGCGCGCGAGCAACCCGCGGGAGGTCTCGACGGCCTTGTCGACCGACGTCCGCAGGGTGTGCGGCCGCCTCGTCTCCTGCGAAGTCTGCGGTGACGTCATGAGCTGGCCGAGTCTCGAGTGGGCCTCGTCGAGCCCCGTGCGAATGTGCTGTGTGAGCCCGTGCCGCGGGTCCTCGGGTGTGAGGTCGGAGGCCAGGAGCTCCGCGAAGCCCGACACGCCGTGCAGACTGTTCTTGATCCCGTGCGCGAGGTAGGCGGTGCGTTGTCGCTCCCGATCGACGTCGGGCGAGTTCCGAAGCCGCTGGAGCATGAGCGTGAACGCCCCACCCGTGACGAGCACGCACGCCATTCCGGTGAGGGCGACGCTGCGGCTCATCGGATTGCCGTCCTGCCATGCGATGACCGCGAGCTCGAGCACGCCGAGCGCCGAGACGCTTCTGCAGGCGGCCGTCGACAGCCGCAAGGCCGCCAGACCGATCTCCAGGAAGAAGCCGAGCACGAAGGGGCTCTGGCCGCCTCCGGTGCTCCAGGACAAAAAACCCCAGCAGAGTGTGTTGACGATGGGCAGGAGGGGGGCGAGACGCCGTGAGGTGAGCAGCAGTGCGCCGCCGGCAGCCATGTTGAACGCCGTCAGCGCGACAACCGTGACACGGATCGTGTGCGCCTGCGGGAACGAACCAGCCAGGATCCAGACCACCACGAGGAGAAGTGGCCGGACGGCAAACGCGTCGACCGGCGCAAACGGCGCTCCGACAGCGAGAGGCCTCAACCGAGCCGTGAAACGCTGCAAAGCCAACACAACCTCCTCCGTGGCGCAGTCGGCACTGCCCGTTTTCCAACCCGGCGCGGCCTGCACGCGCCGAGATCCCGAAACTGGAATATGACGCCGTAGTCTATCACCACGTCGTTTTGCGGGTCAAGGGCGCCCGCAGGAGCAGCAGGAGCGCGGCGGCTTTCCCGGCCCCCGACGGCGCGTCCTGCTGTACGATCGCGAGGGCGCACCGGGTGGTGCTCATCCGGTCAGGAAGCCCTCTCGTGGGCGTGGAGGAAGTCTGCGTGAATCGCTGTGTCGACACGAGAATCGGCGTGAAGGTGCTGAGCTACGACCTCCTCGAAGGTGACGAGAAGGACGAGGTCGATCGACACCTCGAGGAGTGCAAGGCCTGCCGCGACCTCGTCGAGCAGACTTTCGGAGACGAAGGCGCCCTGAACGAGCTCGAGTGGCGCGCCTTCCGTCTGAGCCAAAGACAGAACATCGAGTTCCATGCCTTGATCGCGCGGCGCCTGCGCGACTTGTGGCTGCCGTTCGTCGTCGTCGTGGCGGGGGCGATCGTTCTCATGCTCTACCTGGCCCGTCGCGGACCGGATCCCGAGCGAGTGGGTGTGCTGCGATTGGCGACGAGCCGTGAGGCCACGCTGGACAGCCTCTCCGCCGCTCCCGTGCCGCGCATCTCACCGGCTCCGACCTCGGTCATCGTGCGGCCGGATCGTGATGCGATCGTTTTCGTGTACGAGGCCGGCGACGGCTACCTGCGACGGCTCATCCCCGGCCTCGATCGGGCGCCGCCGGAACTTTCGCCGGGGCGCGCACACGAGCTCGTGCTTCCACCGCTGGAGTCCGACGCTGCACGAATCCTCCTCATTCTGGCCCCGTCGGGGGCACCCGGAACGCTCGACGCGTGGGATCGAGCCGTCTACGCTCGCCTGGGGGGCGAGCCGGAAGAAGGCAAGCAGTCGCGCGGCTGGCCGCAGGGTGTCGTGCCGACGCTGCGTTGGATCCACTGACCCGAACACCACGAACGGGTCGGCGACACGGCGCCGGACCTGCGCGGACGTGCAGCTCGACGCGAGCTTCCGCTGGTGGCTCGGTGGCCTGAAGCGCGTGCTCGGTGCGAGGATCGCTCGGCCGCGGCACTCCTGCATGGGCGTCCTGCCCACTTCGTCGCTCGGCGCCTCGCTCGGGGCCTGCATGTCCTCCGCCACGGGCTCGCGACCGCACGCCGACGGAGCCTGCGAGGCCCGCCGGGCCCTGCGAGCAAAGCCTACTGCGAGCGAGCACTGGCGTGCTGCGGCTTCTCCGGGGTGGGGCGGACCAGGGAGATTTCGACGCGTCGGTTCTGGCGCCGACCGAAGGGTGTGTCGTTGTCCTCGACCGGCTGGTCCTCTCCGAACCCGACGAGCGCGAGACGCAGCATCCCGTTGCCGAGAACCTCCGCGAGGAACCGATGCACGCTTTCGGCGCGCCGTTTCGAGAGGGCCAGATTGAAATCGTGGGTCCCGGAGGCGTCCGTGTGTCCGAGGATGCACGCCACGTAGCTCGGCTCGCGCTGCATCTCCTCGGCCACGCCGTGCAGCATCAGCCGCGCCTCGCTCGAGAGCGCGGCGCTGCCGAGGTCGAAGTACACGGTGACCTTGCGGACCTCGTCGCGCCGCACGCGGCCGACAGCCACGTGACGCGCCAGCTGTGCCAGGCGCGCCGCCTCCCGGGCCGCCTCCGCAGCACTGGTGGCCGCTGCGCGTGCGGTTCGAGCGTCGGCTGCGCTCTGCTCCGAGGTGCTCTCGAGCCGGATGACGCGGTCCTCGACGTCCGAGAGTCGCTGCTGGACGAGGCGATTCGAGGCGCACCCCGTGAGAACCGCGAGCCCCAGTGCGCACGCCGTTCCAGACGACCGCTTCCACATCGGCATCTCCATTCGACTCGTGTCCGCCGAGCCTCTCGAACCCTGTGGGGCGCGCGGGCTCTCCTGATGTCGCCCCGCGTGGTACCGCAGGCAACGGGGGTGCCAGGTCGGCCCCCGTTCGTGGAACCACGTGCGAGGCGCAGGACCACGGCACGGCTTTGCTGCTCGTGAAGCGAACGGATCGGTGACGCCGTGCGGTCCAGACCGTCCGTTCCATTGCTGGCCGCCCTGGACGGAGTCGCACCGCATCGATCCGCTCGCGGGCGCAGCTCGAGGCAACGCGCGCCGGCACCCAGGACTGCCGCCGACGCGTCGAGCTGCGGGGCGGGCAGGCCGGCCTGCATCCGTACGGGTGGGGCCGCACGACGGCAGGCAGAGCGGGTCGGACCGGGCGCGGAATCCTCCCAGCTGCCGGCAGGTCTGGCGAACCGCAGCGCGACGGACGTCGCGGGCCGGGGAGGCGTGGAGAGGATTGGACCTGCGGCGAGAGACGGCGTGCGCTACACTGTCGGGCCGGACGGCGGTGCACCGCCGTGACCGCCCAACTGCGTGAATGGAGGCAAACCGTGCCGCGAGAACGCATCGAGCACGACGCGCGCGGGGAGGTTCGCGTCCCCGCGGACGCCTATTGGGGTGCCGAGACGCAGCGCGCCGTGCAGAACTTCCCGGTCAGTGGTCAGCGCATGCCGAGGCGTTTCCTGCAGGCATTGGCCATTCTCAAGCGAGCCGCCGCGGAGACGAACATGGAGCTCGGTCTGCTCGACAAGGAGCGTGGCGAGGCCCTCGTGCGTGCCGCTCAGGAGGTGGCCGACGGCAAGCTCGAGGATCAGTTTCCCGTCGACGTTTTCCAGACGGGCTCCGGAACGTCGACCAACATGAACACGAACGAGGTTCTCGCCAACCGCGCCAGCGAGATCCTCGGGAAGGGCATCGGCTCCGGGTACGTCGATGCGCACGACCACGTGAACATCGGGCAGTCCTCGAACGACACGATCCCGTCGGCAGTGCACATCTCCGCGGCGCGGGCACTGCACGAAGACCTTCTTCCCGTGCTGCGCGACCTGCACGCCAGCCTGGCCGACAAGGCCAAGAGCTTCCACGACGTGCTCAAGAGCGGGCGCACGCACCTCCAGGATGCGGCACCAATCCGGCTCGGGCAGGAATTCTCCGGCTGGGCGCGCCAGGTGGAGCTGGGCGTCGGACGGCTCGAGCTGGCGCGCGACGAGCTCCTCGAGCTGGCGCTCGGTGGCACGGCCGTGGGGACCGGCCTGAACGCGCATCCGGAGTTCGCACGCCGCGCGATCGCGCGCGTCGCGCAGGCGACCGACCTGCAGTTCCACGAAGCGCCGAACCACTTCGAAGCCCAGGGAAGCATGGACAAGGCCGTGTCGGCCTCGGGAGCGCTCAAGGCGACGGCGGTGGCGCTGTTCAAGATCGCCAACGACATCCGCTGGCTCGGAAGCGGCCCGAACAACGGCATCGGGGAGCTGCGCCTGCCAGCCGTGCAGCCCGGCTCGTCGATCATGCCGGGCAAGGTCAACCCCGTGATGAGCGAGTCCCTGATGATGGTGTGCTGCCAGGTGGTGGCGGACGATGCTGCGGTCGCGCTCGGAGGCCTGTCGGGCAGCTTCGAGCTCAACACCTTCTTGCCCCTCATGGCACGCAACATCCTCGAATCGATCGACCTGCTCGCGCACGCGGCGCGTAACTTCGACCAGCGCTGTGTGCGCGGCCTCGAGGCGGACGAGGAGCGTTGCCGGCAAACCGTCGAGCGCAATACGATGCTGGTGACGGCGCTGTCGCCCCTGATCGGCCACGAGAGGGCCGCCGAGATCGCGTTGGAGGCCGTGCGCACCGGGCGCACCGTGCGCGAGGTCGCGCGCGAGAAGCAGGTCCTCCCGGAGGACGAGCTGGATGCGGCGCTCGACGCCCGGAAGATGACCGAGCCCGGGGCAAGCTAGGAACAGCGTGCGTGCTAACCTCGGCGGAGGTCGGCGCCCCCGGTCTGCTCGGGCCGGGCACACCGGGCGCCACGCATCTGGATGTGGCTCGGGTCGTCTGCTACAATGCCGCCCGAGATCTCCCCTCCATTGCGCAAGGAGTTCTCGATGTACGGCGATGTAGAGCGTGTTCGCATCCAAAACCAGCGCTTCTACGACGCCTTGAGCAACCAGAACCTCCTGACCATGGAGCAGCTCTGGTCGCACTCACACTACGTGCGCTGCGTCCATCCGGGCTGGCAGATGCTGACGGGGTGGGACTCCATCCGTGACAGCTGGCGCAGCATCTTCACGCGCTCGATCTGCCTGACCGTGGAGCCGCAGGTCGCAGAGGTCTTCGTCCTCGGCACCATGGCCGTGGTGAGCTGTCGCGAGAAGATCTCGTCCTTCACGCTGGAAGGTTCCGTCGTCAGCGCGGCTGAGGCCACCAACATCTTCGAGAAGAAGGACGGCCGGTGGCTGCTCATCCACCACCATGCCTCGCCGGTGGCCAGCCCCGAGAAGAGCGAGGAGGGCTAGAGCCGCCCGCACGGCCCCCCCTCAGCCGGCCGGTCGCACGACCCCCAGAACCCAGAACGTGCCGAGGATCGTCGTGAGCAGCGTGATCACCCCGCCGTAGCGCAGGTGGTCGGCGAAGCGGATCTCCGCCACCGCGCGCCCCCTGTCGCGGACGAGCACGTTCGCGACCGAGCTGATGACCATGAGGTTGCCGGCGAAGGTGCTGGCCATTCCCAGGATCATCCATCCCAGGCGCGGATCCACCAGCTGCTGCATCCATTCGCTGGCGACCAGCACGAAGGGGATGTTGCTGAAGAGGTTGCACCCCAGAAACGTGAGGGACGAGAGCACCCACGCCTGATGCGACGCCTCGCCGCCGAACCAGGGCTCGAGGAGGCGGAACATGTGCTCGCTCGCTCCCCGGCTGCGCAGCCCTCCGACCACCACGAAGAGGCCCGTGACGAACAGCAGGAGCTGCCAGTCGACGTGTCTGAACGCGGCGCGCGGTTCCCAGCCCGCCGCCACCAGAAGAAGGCCGGCCGCCGCCAGTGCCGTCCAGGCCACGTTCAAGCCGGCGAAGAACCCGACGAGCGCGAGTGTGAGGCTGATGGCGCATTTCACGAGAAGCGCCGGGCGGAGGTCGTGAGCCATGGTGCGGCGGAAATCGGCAGGCAGCTCGTCGGCGTCGTCGAATGGCGTGGCGAGCCACTCGGCCCGCCGGCGTGCTTCCTTGGACACGCGCGGCCGCAGCGGGTAGAAGCGTGGCAGGAGAAGCCGAGTGACCGCGAGACAGACGAGTCCGAGCGGCGCCATGGCCAGGCAGTAGCCACGGAACTGCAGATCCGAGAGGGAGCCGATGATCATGAGCTGGGGATTGCCGATGATCGTCATGACGCTGCCGATGTTGGCGCTGGTGGCGAGCGCCATCAGGAACAGCGTCCCGCCCAGGCGCAAGCGGCGGACCAGGCGCACGACGATCGGCGTCATCAGGAAGCAAACGGCGTCGTTGACGAGAAAGGCGGACAGGATCCCAGCGGAAAAGACGACGACGGTGAGCAGCCGCTGCGGGGAGCGCGTCGCGCGCAGGGCGACCGCGGCACCCCATTCGAAGAAGCCCGCGTGATCGAGGTGTGCAGCCAGGATCATCATGCTGATGAGCAGCACGATGGTGTCGCCGTCGATGGAGGCGTAGGCCTGCTCTGGGGTCAGGACGCCCGTGAGGACGCAGGCCGCACCGCCCGCGGCTGCGGCGGCCGGGCGGCTCACGCGCAGGACTCCCAGGCGGCGGCCGGCGACCAGAAGGTACGTCAGCGCGAAGACGATGATTGCCCCGACCACAGCCCCTCCTCGTGCACCGGTGGACCCGGAACGTCCCGCCCTCCTTTACAACAGAAGACAGGCGCACGGAAGAGGAAACCCGCCGCCCCGCGCCGGCCTCGGTCGTGCCGGCCGTCCGGAACGTACATCGGGCTGGTCCCGTCGGGTTCGCAGGCCACGCAGCGCCGTCGGTTCGACCGGGTCGGACCGGCCGCCAGGAGAGCCCGGTCGGGGTCGGAGCGTCGTGACCCGGGGGACGCGGAGGCCCGCCCGGGCCACCGCCGTCCGCAGCTGCCGCGATTCAAGGCCGGGTGACCTGGTCTGCGTCGCGACGACGCTGCGCGAGGAAGCACACGTGCACATTTACCCGGTCGCGGCACTACGTCACGTCGAAGCGGACGCCCTGGGCGAGCGGCATCTCGCCGCCCCAGTTGATGGTGTTGGTCTGCCGCCGCATGTAGAGCTTCCAGGCGTCGGAGCCGGCCTCGCGGCCGCCGCCCGTGTCCTTCTCGCCGCCGAAAGCGCCGCCGATCTCGGCGCCGCTCGTGCCAATGTTGACGTTGGCGATGCCGCAGTCGCTGCCGCGTGCGCTCAGGAACGTCTCGGCCGCGATGACGTCGTTCGTGAAGACCGCCGACGACAGACCCTGGTCGACGCTGTTGTGCATCTCGAGCGCCTCGTCCAGCGAGTCGACGGTGAAGGCGTACAGGATCGGCGCGAAGGTCTCCTCGCGCGCCACCTCGAGGTGCTTCGAGGCCTGCACGATGGCCGGCTCGATGAAGTAGCCGGGGCCATCGAGGCGCTTGCCGCCGCAGAGGATCTCGCCACCTTCCTCGCCCGCGCGCTCGAGCGCCGCCATCATGTCGTCGATGGCGGACGCGTTCACGAGCGGCCCCATGAGCGTCTGCGGATCGAGCGGATCGCCGATGCGCACCGATCGGTAGGCCTTGACGAGCCGTTCGACGAAGCGGTCCGCGATGCCGCGCTGCAGAAAGAGCCGCCGCGTCGTGGTGCAGCGCTGGCCGGCGGTGCCCACGGCGCCGAAGAGCACCGCCCGCAGCGCCAGCTCGAGGTCGGCGTCGTCGAGGATGATGATGGCGTTGTTGCCGCCCAGCTCGAGCAGCGAGCGCCCCAGCCGCCTGGCGACCGCCTCGCCCACACGCCGGCCCATGCGGCAGCTCCCGGTGGCGCTGATGAGCGGCAGCCGGCGATCCGCGAGCATCGCCTCGCCCACCGTGCGGCCGTCGCCGACGACGAGGTTGAACACGCCATCGACGTGGTGCTCGCGCATCACCTTGTTGCACAGGTGCTGGATGGCAATCGCCGTGAGCGGCGTCTGGTGCGACGGCTTCCAGATCATCGTGTCCCCGCACACCGCGGCGATCATGGCGTTCCAGGACCACACGGCGCCGGGGAAGTTGAAGGCGGTGATGATGCCGACGGTGCCGAGCGGGTGCCACTGCTCGTACATCCGGTGCAGCGGCCGCTCGCTGTGCATCGTGTTGCCGTAGAGCTGGCGCGACAGACCGACCGCGAAGTCCGCGATGTCGATCATCTCCTGCACCTCGCCCTCGCCCTCGCTCAGGATCTTGCCCATCTCGTACGAGATGAGCCTGCCGAGAGCGTTCTTGTGGTCGCGGAACAGGTTGCCGAGCTGTCGCACGATCTCCCCGCGGCTGGGCGCGGGCAGCATGCGCCAGGTCCGGAAGCTCTCCTGTGCCTTGCGGACGATCGTCTCGTAGTCCTCGACCGAGGCGCGCCGGACGCTGGCGATGGGTCGCTCGTCCGTGGGGCAGATGGAGACGATCGGTTCACCGTGGGTGTCGAGCCATTCGCCGGTGGCGGCGCCCGCGTTCGTCTCCTCGATGCCGAGTTCGGCGAGAAAGGCCTTCTTCACTCCGACTCCCATGGGCACTCCTCGTGGGTGTTGGAAAACCCCAAGACCCGGTGCGTGTCGCGGGCAGGGGACCGCGCGCCGGGGATCCGCAGGGCGCGCGACATGAGTTCATCCGGGAAGATAGCGGAGGAGGCCGCGCAGCAGCAACCCGACCGCCTGCCCGTCGGCAGCCCACCCGCCGGCGAACCGGCCGGCGTCGTCGCCCACGTGCGCGCGGCGCGGTTCGGGGTCGCGCGCCGGCCGAGAGGCGCGCTGGGGCTCGGGCCCCGCGGCACCGCACGGCTCCCCACGTCCGGCCAGCGCCGGAGTTTCAACTTGATGGACCGCAACGATTTACCTATAGTCGGCGCCTCGACGGGCGGCGTTCGGATGGCGGGGGAGGTCGAAACGATCACGATGGGTCGTTCGGGGCGGATGCGCAGCTTGGCCTGTGCTCTTGCGGTGCTCGGGGTCGTCTCGAGCTGTTCACGAAGCAAGACACCCGCGGAATCGACGCGGCTCGTCCTCGGTCTGCAGGAAGAGCCGGCGATTCTCAACAACATCCTGCAACTGTACAAACCTTCCCGGGTGATCAACAACTGCATCTTCAGCCGCTTCGTCACGTTCGACGACCAGATGAACCTCGTTCCCGACCTCATCACCGAGATCCCCACCACCGAGAACGGCGGCGCCTCGGAGAACGGACTCACCTACACGTATCACTTGCGGCCGGCTGCGCGCTGGCACGACGGTACGCCGCTCACCAGCGACGACGTGCGTTTCACGTACGAGGTCATCATGCATCCGGAGGCGGGTGCGGAGTCGCAGCAGGGGTGGGAGCGCGTCGAGCGCGTCGAGACCCCGGACGCGCACACCGTCGTCTTCCACCTGCGCGAGCCCTACGCGAGCTTCGTGTTCGACACGTTCTTCGACGAGGACGTCCTGCCCAGGCATCTGCTCGAGGAGCACGTGGGGCCACAGTTCCGCAACGCGCCCTTCCACAAAGCACCCGTGGGCTCGGGGCCGTTCAAGTTCAAGGAGTGGGTCGCAGCCTCGCACATCACGGTGGAGCGCTTCGACGACTACTACCGCGGTGCGCCGCAGATCGACGAGATCGTGTTCAAGTTCGTGCCCGAGGCGAGCGCACTGGGGATCCAGCTGCATGCCGGGGACGTCGACGGCTGGGACGGGGCCGACGCGGGGCAGCTCGCCCGTCTCGAGAAGATCGCCGGCGTTCGTGTGTATCGCACGCCGGCGCTCTCGTACCAGCACGTGACCTTCAACTGCCGGCATCCGATT
>JBHHXQ010000086.1:0-10916 GCA_046757105.1 Candidatus Krumholzibacteriia bacterium | reverse complement strand
GTTCCCGGTGGACAAGGCGGAGAGGTCCTGGACCTCGATCGGCGTCGAGGTGTCCACGTCGAAGATGCGCACGTCGTCGAGGGCCGCCTCGACGAGCGAGCCGGGACCTTCGTCGCCAGCCCGGAAGCGCAGGCGCATCTGCCCGCTGAGCGCCGTGAAGTCGGTGAGGCGCACCTGCTCCTGGCGCCAGAAGTGGTGCGAGCTGCGGAACGTCCGCACGCGCGCCCAGCTGCTGCCGCCGTCGCTCGACACGTCCACCCGCAGCGAGTCCCGCCCCGTCTCGGCACCGGGGTTGTTCTTGTACCAGCGCCAGACGCTCAGGATCGGGTCGCTGGCCAGCGACAGGTCGATCACGGGCGAGACGATCGTCGTCACCCCGCCGTCGATGTCGGCAACGCCCGCGCTGCTCCCGGGTCCGGCGATGCCGGTGACCAGGCAGCGGGTGCCGTTCGGCGTGTGATCGTCCTCGGGCTGCACGATGACGGACACCAGGTCGTTTCCGAACTCCAGCTCGAGGAAGGTCGCGATCGGATCGACGCGCAGCCACATCCCGGTCGTGGCGTCGTCTGCCGGATCGAGCGTCCAGCCCTTGTCGGTTTCGAAGTCGTCCTCGAACCAGGTGGTCACCGCGCCCGCCCGGACGTGGCCCTGCTTCTCGACGACGACAGGTCCGCCCTCCCCGTGCACCGTCAGCCGCACCGTGTAGCTCCCGGCCTCGCCGTACGTGTGCGTGGGATGGCGCTCGCTCGAAGTCTGCCCGTCGCCGAAATCCCATTCGAAGCTGGAGATGCTCCCGAAGCTGTCGTTGTCGAACTCGACCGTCAAGCCTGGGTGCCCGGCGATCAGGCGCGATTCGAAGCCCGCCGTCACGGGGGCGGAGCCGAGCCGTGAGGTCATCCTGCCGATGCCGTTCGTCTCCGCCGCGAAGAACTCCTCCTCCCACTGGTTGCGGAAGTCGTCGATCTTCTCCAGGTCGTGTGCCGACGGGGTCGAGCCTTGTGGAATCACCAGGACCCAGGCCATCGTGAACGTCTTCTGGGAGTTGCTCGCGGCGGGGAAGCGTGCCCCGTGCACGGCGATGATGTTGTTCACCGTGACCGTCGTCGCCGACCCCGCGACGGTGACACCGGTGGCCGGCAGCGAGCCGTCACCGCCAGTCGGCGCGAGATCCGGGTTTGGATTGGTGATCACGTACATCGGATCCGTCACCTCGGTGGGACGCAGGAACCCGTACAGGTAGAGGTCGAGCTGGCTGTATCCGACTCCGGACGTGGCGGTGGTGAAGGTGCCGTCTGCGTTGTCCCGCCAACCGTTTCCCTCCATGACGGAGCCGTAGGTCTCCATGAAGTAGCTCCAGTGGTTGTCGCCGCGGCCCTTGATGTCCACGTTGTCGGCCTGCACGAAAGCCCCCACCATGTGCTCGGCTTCCTGGCCGAGGACGTCGACTCCCGAGAAGGTGTTGAGAAAGCCGGGAAGCTCCTCGCCGGGATCCTCGCCGTACTCTCCCAGGTCGTTCATGTTGAGCAGGCTCTTCAGGCGGGTGATCCCGGGGGCGAACATTCCACCATCGTTGAAGGAGGGCAGCCCGATCCCCGTCACCGTGTTGGAGACGTTGAACTCGAAGGCGAAGCCGCCTTCCGGGCTGATGTCGTTCGGGAACGTGCTCGCCGTGAAAACGGTGATGTAGTCGAACGAATCCGCATGCGTCGCGTAGAAGCGCGAAACGATGGCTGCCGTATTCGTCACGAAACGGTCCGGGTTGGTGAAGAAGTCGATCAGCGTCCCGTCGTCTTCGACGATCGCGATGTGTTGGAGGTCCTGATCCTGTGGCGACGCCGTCGGGCGCCAGCGTTCGCTGCGGAAGCGTTCCCGGAGCCGCGCCTGGAGATCGGGGGAGGTGCCGTCACGCAGAGGGTAGGGTCGGAGCTCGGAGGCCTCTGCCGCGGAAAGCGCGCCCCAACCGCCGATCGGCCAGGCCATCGCGAGGAGCGAGACCACGGCCCCGAGAATCGAGCCGGCGGCGCTCGCGCATATGTCCGGTCCTCTTGGCACCCGCGAAGTCGAACCTTTCGAATCCGTGTGGCCGGACGAACCTAGCGAACAGCCCCTCGACGGTCAACCAGTCTGCGGCGATTCCCGGTCGACGGCCCACCTGCCGCGCTCGCGAGGGCCCTCGCGGCGGATGGCAGGTGGGCGCGCGTCCTCTTATCGCATCAGGATCAGCTTCCGCGTCGTCGCGAAGTCGCCGCCTTCGAGCCGGTAGAGGTAGACACCGCTCGCGACGCGGCCTCCCGCGTCGTCGTGACCGTCCCACACGAACCTGTGAATGCCCGGCGGATATTCCCCGCGCGTCAGCGTCCGCACCAGCCGGCCCGCGACGTCGTAGATCCGCAGCTCGACGTGTCCGGCGCGCGCCAGGTCGAAACGGATCTCGGTCATCGGATTGAACGGGTTCGGGACGTTCTGGTGCAGGCTGGTGCGCCCCGGCAAGACGTCGGGATCCGGCGTGCTCGTGGGGTGCGGCGATTGGATGCACTGCGACGGCAGCACCGCTCCGAGAATCTTCGCGGCCAGCTCTTCCTCGGGGGGCGGCGACGACGGGCCGCCCTGCGGATCGCGGATGTCGAACCAGGGGAACGACATCAGGATCGTGTTCCAGCTCCCGGCGGGGTCGGCGTTCATGACGATGGCCGCATCGCCGAGGGCGCCCGTTCCGGAGCTCTTCCAGCGGTGGGTGACCACGCCCGGGCCGGCCGCATCCAGGGCGTCGTAATCCCGGACGCCCGGGCAGCCGCCCTGGAGGCTGAACAGGTCGCCGGTGAAGTCGGTGCCGTTGCCGTTCGCGAACGTCATGGCGGTCTGGCCTTCGACGTCCGGGTTCGTGCTGGCGGCCTGGCCGGCCGTGACGAGCACGAGCCCCATGTCCGTCGAGTAGAGCGGGTTCGTCGGCTTCTCCTCCAGGACGTTGGAACCGAGGATCCACAGCGTCGCCGTGCCGGCCTCGCTGGTGGCGGCCTGCGCCAGCCAGGCGCGGAACCAGCTCCCCTGGTCGATCTTCTCGGTGTACGGGTCCGACCCGTCCGGGAGGATCGGATCGCCGGGGGCGCGGTTGCCGGCGTCGTAGAGAAGCAGCGCGTACCCCGTGGCCTGCTCCACCGTGGCGCGTCCGCCGAGCTGGTTGTTCGTGTTGCCCAGGCCTTGATGGTCATAGACGTCGTAGCTGCCGCGGTAGCCCAAGCGGTCCAGCGTGTACATGAACGAGGTGCGGTTGGCGTCGCCGCTCAGACGCCGTGCGTTGACGTTCTGGTAGTAGAGGAAGCAGTTGGCCTGCGTGGAGTTCGCGAGCTCCTCGGCCGTGGGCTCGAGCTTGCCGCTCGGGTCGGCGGCGATGCGCGCCAGGTAGCCGGGATCCCAGTCGACCGCCGGCAGGAAGTCGACCTGGAGGAGACCTCCCGTGGTCTGCTGCGCCTCCTCGAGCGAACCGGGCACCTCGGTCAAGCCGCGGGGGTCCGAGGCGACGCCACCCAGGACGTCGGCCGCCAGCCAGAAGTAGCACAGGACGTCACCGCCTCGGAAGTAGTCGTCGACCAGATCCACGAACCAGTGGCCGTCCACGACGGCGCCGGTCGGGTCGCGCACGCTGTCGGCCGGCACGGCGAAGAAGCCGTTCGCGCCCAGCGTCCAGGGAGGTGGCGCCTTGCCGGCATGCGGTCCGCAGACGATGGCGCCGTACCACTCGACGCTCGTGATTCCACCCGCACCGCGCACGTCCTGCACCGCGACCGTCACGGAGTCTCCCGTGATGAGGTTCGGGCTCTGCGAGTTGATGAGCGGCTCGGTGCCGTTCGAGAACGCCGTCGTCCCGAAGCGGTCGGTCGTGGGCCGGAAGTGCTCGCCCGTCCCGGGTGTGATCGTCGGGTCGATCTCGGTGGGGAAGGCGTCCTGGGCCTGGGAGCGCGCGTCGATGCCCTCGTCGATCGCCGGGCCGCTGTACACGAGACGTCCGATGCGCGTGCGGTCCGTGTACGGGCCCGGTCCCGGGATGTGCGGACGCGGGGTATGGCCTGCGATCCATTGCCAGTCGTTGACTCGGTGTCGCACCTGGATCACGTGCGAGCTGGGGTCGAAGTCGGTGGACATGTCCCAGGTGAGCGACAGCCATCTGAAGACGCTCAGCGAGTTCCAGCTGTAGGCGTGCCCCCAGGACGAGATGCAGTCGATCGAATCGCCGGGGGCGGGCGTGTCCGTGTTCGCGATGCGCGTCTTGCCGCGCACGGACCACTGGGCGACGATCAACGACGTGGACCAGGTGTTTCCCGGGAAACGCCGCAGCGCGATGATCGTTCCCGCGACGCCGGCGGTCGACGTCAGGCTCACCCACGGTGAGACGATGATGTCGTCCAGCCAGTTGCGGATGACGTAGGAGCCCGGGCCGAACGCCATGCTCGGATCGTTGGCGATGGTCGGCGTCGTGTCGTCGGTCATGATCCAGGAGCAGGTGCGATTCTCCGTGCACAGGTCGTTGTCGGTGGCGTGCGGGAAGAGGCGCGCCCACTCGCCGAACGGCTCGTTGTCTTGCATGTTGGCGAACGAGATCGCCGGGTCCAGCGTTCCCTCGAAGTCCTCGCTCACGGGCGAGGTCACCCCCACGAGCTCGATGTTGTCGATGACCATCGCGTTACCGATCGTGGTGCCCACCAGGCCATCCGAGGGAGCCCAGCCGCCATCCGCAAGAAACACGATGTACAGGCAGTGCGTCCCCGCCGCCCCGAAGTCACCGATCGACAGCGAATCCACACGCCCTGCGAGATTCAATCCGCTGTCCGAGAAGAGCAACTGCCGGAACCATCGGGACCGGCCTATCGGATCGACGGAATAGTCCAGCAGGTCGAACGATGCGCAGCCGGAATCGATCTCCACGTGCATGAAGTCGAAGCCAGCTTCGCTGTCGACGAGGTAGTCGAACGACAGGAAACCGCTCCCGGAATACTCGATCCGGATGGCCTGGTACCAGTCGTTGTCGTAGCCGTCCGGGATGACCCAGCAGAGATCGTGGTTGCCCACCACGGCGGCTTTTCCCGTGATGCCGCCCGTCTGATCGAAGCCGGCATGCACGCTCCAGAAAACCTGGCCGTCGTTCACGATCCTGTTGTCGATCTTGATCCAGCCGGCGTCGTTGCAGGGATTGCCGTCGTCGAAGGTCCAGTCCGCGATCCAGATGGTGTCCGGGAACGCTTTCTGGACGCGCGGTGCGCCTCCATCCACGTCGCCGACGATGTCGACGGAGGCCTGCGTGGGCGCCAGCTCGTGACGCACCGGAAGTGGCTTGCTCCACGCGGCTCCAGCTACGATCAGAGGCCCGCAGAGGCAGGCCAGGGGAATGCCGGTAGACCACTTCATGAGTTCCTCCAGACCGGGACGGGCCGCAGACCCGTCTCTGCCAACGGTCTTCACTTGGTGGCGACCGACTCAGCCTCGCGACCCTCATCTCCGCGGTGACGCGATCTCACGTTTCCGCGCTGACTCGGTCTCACGACGGCTGACCTCGCTTCGTGGTCACCCACCTCGATTCACGACGATCGTCGCTTCACACCACAAGCTTCCTTTCGTGGCGACCCTCTCCACCCCGTGCGTTCTCGACATGTGAATGCGGAGACATGCTGGCCCCTTTGCGATGTGATCTGACATCGCCGCGCCGGGGACGGACGGTCTCGACTGGCAGAGAGATCATCTTCATCCGAACGAATCCGCCCATAGTGTAGACCCCGCCAGTGTCCCCTTCAACGGCGAACGGGTCCTGAAGGACCCCGGCCTCGCGCGGCCCGGCTCACGCACGTGGCCGGCCGTCTCGACTGGGGGCCGCGCGGATCGTCAACGCCTGCCGCGTGGGAATACCGCGGCCTCGTGTGTGAGGGGAAGGGTGGCTCCTGGGCCAGGGACGTTCTCCGGGTGGACATCGAGTCGATTGTGCGCGGATGGTCGGGGCATCGGGCCGATTGGTACCGGACGTCTTCCACGGCGCATCGACCCGATTGTCTGCGGGCGTTCTCCGGGCGTCGAGTCGGCTGACCCCGGACGTCTTCCGCCCAAGGAGTCGCGGGGACGGCTTTCTCGGGCTGCGGACATCGAGCCGGCGGCCGGAGACGGTTCCGCGCGCCGCCGCCGGGTCGTCGCCGTGCCTGGTTCCTACGGCAGGAAGCTCAGGTCGAGGATGCTCCAGGAGGTGGCCTGGGGAATGTGGACGGGGCGGGCCCAGCTCTCCATGAGTCCGGACCACAGCAGGTCGCTCTCCTCGAGGAGGACGTCGAGGAAGCCGCGTGCCTCGGGGTAGTGCGCGATGCGGACGCTGGCATCTTCGGGAATGCTGGCGAGCTCCCTGGCGACCTCGATGGCGCGCTTCTGGTCGCCCAGCTCGTCGACGAGGCCGTGGCCGACAGCTTGCTGGCCGGTCCACACCCGGCCACGGGCCAGGCTGTCGACCTCCTCCGGCGTGAGGGCGCGGTTAGCGGCGATCCCGGCGACCCAGCGCTCGTAGTCCTCCTGCTGCTGGCGCGTGACCAGGCTCTCCTCCTCGGCGCTCCAGTCGTGGTAGTCGCTGTAGAGATAGGGGTAGGAGCCGCGCGTGACGAAATCCTTGGTCAGGCCCAGCTTGTTGTAGAGGCCGCGCAGGTTGAGCTTGCCGGTGAACGAGCCGATGCTTCCGGTGATCGTGGTGGGGAGGGCGACGATACTGTTGGCACGGAAGGACATCATGTAGCCGCCGGAGGCGGCGACGTCGACCATGGACACGACGACGGGTTTCGTCTGCTGGGCGCGCTCGACCGCGGCACTGATGATGTCGCTCGCGATGATCTCGCCCCCGGGGCTGTCGATGCGCAGCACGATCGCCGCGACGTCGTCGTCGGCCGCGGCCGCCTCGAGGTCGCGCACGACCGAGGCAGCGCCGAGGATGGTGCCGAAGCTCGGGTGGTAGCTGTTGCGGCCGCGCAGGATGAGGCCGCGCGTGTGGACCACGGCGATGGCCTGGCCATCCCGGTCGCCGAACTGCACCTGGGATCTCCAGTAGTCCATGACCGTGACCAGCCGCGAGTCGTTCAGGTCGTCGACGAAATCGGTCACGACGTCTTCGCGGTAGCGAACTCCGTCGATGAAACCCCGCTCGGCGGCTTCGTCGGGTTGCAGGGCACCCCGGGCAAGCGCTTCTTCGAGGTCGGCGCGACCCAGGGCGCGGCTCGCCGACACGGTCTCGAGGAACTCGCCCCAGATGCCGTCGAGGAGCCACGACGTCTGCTCACGGGATTCGGGTGACATGTCCTCTCGGAGCTGGGGCTCCACGGCGTCCTTGTACGCGCCGATGCGACTGACGTAGGGGCGGATCTCCAGCTTGTCGAGCGTGCCTTTGTAGTACATCGACCCGAAGCCGATCCCGTTCAGGTACAGCTTGCCGGTGGGAGGGACGAACACCGAGTCGCAGGCGGTTGCCACGTAGAGCCCCATCTCGTCGAGGACGGGAGCGTAGGCGTAGGCGGGTTTGCCGGACTCGCGGAAGCGCCGGAGAGCCGCGCGCAGCTCGGCGGCCTTGCCCCAGCCGATCTCGGGTGCGTCCACGTCCACGATCACCGCGGCCACGCGCCGGTCCTCGGCGGCCTCGTCCAGGGCTTCGAGGATGGCGGTTTGCGAGATGGGTCTCTTGCGCAGGACGGGAAGTGTCGGCAGTGTGGGGTACTCGATGATCTCGCCCGCGAGCCGCACCCAGACCACGCTTCCGGACTCGATGATCGGACCGGCCTGATGGGCCGTGATGAGAACACCCACACCGAGGAGAAAGAGGAACAGCATCACGATCTGACTCAGGAGCAAAGCCAGGAACAGTCGCAAGAAGCGCAGCATGGGGGCTCCTCCACGGCATGGATACCCGGGGTCGAGCGCTGCCGGGGCAGAATAGCAGGAGCCGACTGGAACAGCCAGCGCGCGCGTTGATCCCGCACTGGTCCTATGCTAGGTTGCCCGCTTGAAACCGATTCGGGGGTCGGAGCAGGAACGGACGCGGGCCATGAGATCGAGCTGGGGGAGGAGTTTTCCGCGGGGCGGACGTCTCGAGGAAGGCCTGCGACGGGCCGTCGTGGCGCTCGGCAGGACCGACCTGCAGCACGGGGTGCGCTGGCTGCTGTACTGCGCCGCCATCGGTGTCGTTGCGGGGCTGGGTGCCGTCCTCTTCGACTACCTCAGCGGCGTCGGCGTGCACGTTTTCCTCGAGCGGCTCGCGGGCTGGAGCCCCGATCTGCCGGCAGGCGAGAAGCCGCTCTTCCGTTTCGTCACGGGCCATCGCAACCTCCTGATCCTGGCGCTCGTGCCGGCGCTGGGAGGACTGCTCTCCGGAGCGCTCGTCCTGTGGCTGGCTCCCGAAACCGCCGGGCACGGCACCGACGCCGCCATCGAGTCGTATCACACCCGCGCCGGATACATCCGCCCGGTGGTCCCCCTGGTGAAGATCGTCGCCTCGGCGATCACCTTGGGATCGGGCGGCTCCGGGGGCCGCGAGGGTCCCATCGCGCAGACGGGAGCCGGATTCGGGTCCTTCATCGCCTCCCGGCTGCGCTTGTCGAACGACGACCGCCGGGTGCTCATGGCAGCGGGCATGGGAGCCGGCATCGGCAGCATCTTCCGCGCGCCGCTGGCGGGCGCGCTGTTCGCCTCGGAGATCCTCTACCGCTCGGCCGAGTTCGAGGCTTCGGTCATGATCCCCGCCTGCATCGCGTCGATCATCGCGTACTGCACGTTCACGCTCGTCCGCGGCACCGGCACGCTCTTCTACACCCCGGAGCTGTCGTTCTCGAACCCGCTCGAGCTCATCGCCTACTTCGTCCTCGCGCTCGTCCTGGTGTTCTACGGCTTCATGTACGTGCGCACGTTCTACGGCATCCACAACTGGTTCGAGCGCTGGAAGGTGCCGCGCTTCCTCAAGCCAGCGGCTGGAGGGCTGCTTACCGGTGTCCTCGGGGTGGCGCTTCTCCTGGTGACGCAGCGGGAGGGGGCCCTCTCGGTTCTGGGGTTCGGCTACGGGGTGATCCAAACGGCTCTCAACGCACCGGCCACGATGGCGGTCGGCACGGCGGCGTTGCTGGCCGTCATCGCGCTCGGGAAGATCGTCACGACATCGTGCAGCATCGGTTCCGGCGGCAGCGCCGGT
The DNA here is from genome assembly GCA_046757105.1 of Candidatus Krumholzibacteriia bacterium. GTDB lineage: Bacteria > Krumholzibacteriota > Krumholzibacteriia > JBHHXQ01. Next base: position 1,726 of record JBHHXQ010000086.1, on the reverse strand, counting down.
GTCTTCGGCCCATCGATGGTCGTCGGCGGCTGTGTCGGAGGCGCGGTAGGTCTGATGTTCCACACCGTGTGGCCGGACGTCGTGCAGCATCCGGCCGCCTTCGTGGTCGTGGGGATGGCCGGTTTCTTCTCGGGGATCGCCAACACACCCATCTCGACGCTGGTCATGGTGAGCGAGATGACCGGCAGCTACTCGCTCCTGCTGCCGTCCATGTGGGTCTGCGTCCTCACGTTCGCCATGTCGCGGCGCTGGAACCTCTACGCCCACCAGGTTCCGGGGCGTGTCGACTCCCCGGCGCACCAGGGTCGCTTCGCCATCGATGTCCTGCGCGGGATCCGCGTCTCGGAGGTCGTCGAGGTGCACAAGAACGTCTACCTGATGCACGAGGGCGAGTCCTTGAGCCAGATCCTCTCTGTAGTGGCATCGACCGAGCAGTCGACTTTCCCGGTGCTCGATTCGAGCGGCGATCTCGTGGGTGTGATCTCGCTCGAGCAGATCCGCCGTGTCCTGAACGAGAACCTGCCTGCGGAGCTCCTGATCGCGCAGGACCTGATGGTGACGGATTTCCCGTTCGTCACGCCTCAGGGCGATCTGGCCGCGGTCCTGCGCATGCTCTCCAGCGTGGACCTGGAGGAGATCCCGGTGTGGGATCCGGAGAAGCGCGCCTTCGCGGGTCTCCTCTCGCGCAAGGAGCTGACCCGCACGTACGTCGAGCGCATGGCCGCCCTCGAGCTCCCCGCATGAACAGCGGCCATGTTCACGCCGGCCTCTCGGTGCAGGGGGTGCGGCGACCCGGCCGGATCGGCACGAGCGCGGACATCCGGAGTGCTATACTGCGCGCGAGCCGATCCCGGCAATGAGCGAACGGGGGGAGTCCCATGCGCAGCGGCGGTGGGCTGGCTGCCATCCTCTACTCCTGGCGCAAGGCGCGGCAGTCGGGCGGCGTTCTCGAGTTCTACAGGCGGATGCGCGCCAAGAACGCATGCAAGACATGTGCATTGGGTATGGGCGGGCAGCACGGGGGGATGCGCATCGAGACAGGCGGCTCGCGTGAGGTCTGCAAGAAGTCGTTTCAGGCTCAAGCCGCCGACATGATGCCGCCCATCCCCGAGGAGTTCTTCCAGCAGCACAGCCACGCCGAGCTCGTCTCCTGGGACCACAAGCGGCTCGAGGACGCCGGCCGCATCGGGTTCCCGCTTCTCTACGAGGAAGGCGACTCGCACTGGCGGCGCATCGGCTGGAAGGAGGCGCTCGAACGCACGGCGGAGGCGCTGCGCTCGACGCCGCCCTCCGGAAGCATCTTCTACGCCTCGGGGCGCAGCAGCAACGAGGCCGCGTTCCTGCTGCAGTGCTTCGCGCGCGTCTACGGCACCAACAACATCAACAACTGCTCGTACTACTGCCACCAGGCTTCGGGTGTGGGGCTCGGGATGGCCATCGGCACCGGAACCGCCACGGTGGAGCACGAAGACCTCGAGCATGCCGACTTCGCCATGGTCGTGGGCGCCAACCCGGCTTCGAACCATCCGCGCCTGATCACGCGCCTCGTCGACATCCGGAGACGCGGCGGAACCGTCGTCGTCGTCAACCCAGTCCGCGAGCTCGGGCTGGTACGTTTCAGCATTCCCTCTCGTCCCATGAGCCTGCTCTTCGGCTCGCGGGTCTCGGATGTGTACGTGCAGCCGCACATCGGTGGCGACATCGCCTTCTTGAAGGGCGTCTCCAG
>JBHHXQ010000085.1:0-10941 GCA_046757105.1 Candidatus Krumholzibacteriia bacterium | reverse complement strand
AAGTACATGCGGGACGCCAAGATCACGCAGATCTACGAAGGCACGAACCAGGTGCAGCGCATCGTCATCGCCCGCAAGCTGGTCAAGGAGGCGCGAGCGCTGCAGGGCCTCGAGAAGTACATCCCGACCGAGATCCAGCGCGGCTTCAACGATCCGGAGACGTTGGCGGCGCCGGAGGCCTCGACGCCGGCCGGGGACTGAGCACGTTTCGGGGCGCTCGCCGGCTGCGCGGCGCCGCCAGGGACCGTCGCCTGGAGAGGGCGGCCGAGGCATGGGACTTGCTGCCTGGACGCGGGGGCCGCCGACCACGCGAGGTGCATTCGAGAATGCGACCCAGCGATTTCCTGCGTGATCAGTTCCAGCTCTATCGCCTGTGGATCCTCGAGCGCACGGCGCGGCGCGTACGCGATCCGGAAGCGAGCGGACGGACGGCAGACATGCAGGTGCAGTTTCTCGACCGGCACGCGCGTCGGGACTGGGTCTGCAAGCACGCGAGCGATGCGGACTGGCCGCAGTTCCGGACGGCGCTGCAGCACGGTCACGATCTGGTCGTGGCATCGCGTCAAGGCCGGGCGTTGGGTTGGGCCTGGATCGGCTACGAGCGCGTCTTCCTGCCGCCGCTCGGGCGGGAGATCCGTCTCCCGGAAGGGACTGCGTATCTGTACGAGTCCTACGTGCGTCCCTCGGAGCGCGGTCGCGGCGTCGGGAAGAGGCTCGTTGCAGCGCGCTGCCGGCACGCCGATGGGCTCGGGTTGGAGCGGCTCCTGACGCATGTGGTGGCCGGGAACCAGGCCTCGCTGCGGGCGCTGCAGTCGCACGACTTCCGCATCGTCGGGCGCACGCACTTCCTCAGGGCGCTGGTTCTGCGCATCTGGACACGCGCGCCACTCCCCGTCTCCACGGTCGGGTAAGGCCCGCGCGCTGCGGAGCGGCGCCGGGGCCGCCGGCGCGATCGACGTGGGCGCATCCCGGAACCGCACGACGTTCGCGCACACTTCTCCGCGCCCGCCGGGATCCGTAAGATCCGGGTGATGGACATCTCGACGAATCAGGAATCGGGCGGGCACGGGCTCCACGAGCTTCGCTGTCTCCACGAGCTGGCGCGCCAGCTCCTGCCGCTGTCGAACTGGCGGGAGGTGGCCCGCGATGGACTGCTCTGCATCGCGGGCATCACCGGCATCGGCGCCGGTGCCGTTCTATGGCGCGCACGCGAGAGCGGTCCGTTCGATCTGCTCAGTCACTTCGGGCTGGACAGCGGGCGGTTTCGGCAGCGTTACCGCATTCCGATCGACGCGCAGGGTTTCCTGATGGACAGCGGTCCGGTGACGCTGGAGGCGGTGCGCCGGCGGGCGCTCGGGCGCATTCTGGGCAGCGCTCTGGAGCCGCTCGTGGAGCGCATCGCCGAGGCGTGGGTGCTGCCGCTGCACGGCGAGCGCGGCCTGCGCGGCATCGTGCTCCTCGGCCCGTCGCTGGTCACACAGACGCTGCTGGGACGCCCCGGCTGGCTCGCGGATCTGGCCGAGGTCCTGCGGCTGGCGCTCGTGGGGAGCCCGAGGCGCGCGGGCGCGGACGAGGTGCGGCAGGCTGCGGTGCGGCGCCACCCCGGCGCTGCCGAGAGCGCGCCGCGCACCGCGACCGGCGGTCGCACCGTCGTGGCGCGCCTGCGCTCGCTGCGCCGTGCCCATCCGCAGACCGCTGAGCTGGTGGGCGAGAGCCCCGCACTGCTCGCGGTGCTCGAGGAGATCGTGTCGCTCGCCGGCACCGACTACACCGTCCTCATCGAGGGAGATACCGGCACCGGCAAGGAGCTGGCCGCGCACCTGCTGCACCGTCTGAGCCGGCGGGCCGAGGGTCCTTTCGAGGCCGTCGACTGCTCGGCGATTCCACAGGAGCTGATCGAGAGCGAGCTTTTCGGTCACGAGAAGGGGGCCTTCACGGGCGCGACGAGGAACTTCCGTGGCGCTTTCGAACGCGCCGACGGCGGCACGCTGCTTCTCGACGAAATCGGCGACATGGATCTGCGCAGCCAGACACGGTTCCTGCGCGTGCTGCAAGAAGGGCACGTGCGCCGTCTGGGCGGCGACCGGCCGGTCCCGGTCGACGTGCGTGTGATTGCGGCGACGAATCGCGACCTGGCGGACCTGGTCCGGAGCGGTCAGTTCCGGGAGGACCTGTACTACCGCATCCACGTGTGCCCGCTGCCGATCCCGGCCGTGCGCGAGCGTGCAGACGACCGCTTGGTGCTTTTCAAGCACTTCATGCAGCAGCACGCCGCGGAGCTCGATCGGGAGCCGCGCCAGCTCGCACCGGCCAGTCGCCGGCGGCTGCGCGTCGAGGAGTTTCCCGGCAACGTGCGGCAGCTGCAGAACGTCGTCCGACAGCTTCTCGTGCGGCCTGCGGCGGGTGGTCTCGTCGAGGTCGAGGAGCTCGAGCGCGTCCTGGATCGCTCCACGAGTCTGCCCCGGCGACAGCAGGCCTCGGGCGTGGCCCCACCAGCCTTCCTGCCCGAGCTGCCGGCTGGTCCAGGTGCGCCGGCAGGCCCGGAGCGCCTGCCCCCCCGGCCGCAGGAGGTGCCGCAGGCGGCGGACACGGCCCCGGAGCGTGCAACGGTCGAGCTGGCGGCGGTGGAGGACGTCGGTGCGTGGGTGCTGGAACAGGTGCGGGCGCACCGTTTCAACCTGTTGGCGGCCGCGAAACACCTGCAGGCGCTGCGCCGGAACGGAGCTTCGCGGCAGGTCGTCCCGGTCTTCGATCGTGGCGCCCTCGACTACTATCTGTGCGGCGAGTTCTTCCGGCGTCTCGTGGAGCACGGCTTCGATGTGGAGGGGGTGGTGGGCGAGCTCGCCGGCAGTGCGGCTCTCGTGCCGCGTGTGCGCCGCAAGGTGCGCGCCTTCCTGCGGCCACTCTCGGCGCTGGACGCGCGCCGGCCCGACGCGGCGCGGGTGCTGTTGCGCGAGAGCTATCGCAGGATTCCGGAGCGCTACCACGTGGATCTGCAGCAGGCGCTCGAGGCGCTGCAGGCAGGTCGGTGGAAGGTGTGACGGGGCCGGAAAATGAAGCGGGGAAGCGCTCCGTCGACGCTTCCCCGCAGCAGCCTGTGTGGGGAATTCAGGCCACGGTTGGCGGACCAACAGTCAGTCGGTTCACTCGCCCGCCCTTCGGCACCCGGTGGGGGGGTCCGGGTTCTCCGGGTTTCGCAGCCGGCCGAGGGGAGGGTCCTGCTGCGAGTGGGCCTGGCGCCTCGAGCGGCTCGCGTGCCACCGAGAAGCCCGGGGACCGTCTCCTTGCGGTCTCGCACTTTTTCAATGCACGCGGCGGGCCAGGCCCGCCGGAAGCTGCGGTTCCGGCGGAACCGACGGGAAATGTTTCACTTATCTCGTGCCGCGTGGGCCGGGATGCACCAGGCGCAATAATTGATGAATCATCAGCCTTTGATGATTATCTGATGAATCATCTGTGAAACACCTGTGCGGCAACAGTGCAACATCAAATCCAACATCGGGTCGAAGCGGCCGATCCGGGAGGTCGCATGACGAGATGCGGAAGCCCGCAACGTGTCGCCATGCCGCATCCGACGACCGCTCGAAGTCCCGCAGCCGCACCGCCTGCGCCGCTCGCCTGGGATGTGGACCCGATCAACCCGAACGCCCCGAGCCGCGAAGACCTGGTGGCCCGCATCCCGCATCCTGGACATCCGCGCCCGCATCGACCGCGCCAGCGTGTGCGTGCTGGGACGGTTCTCGAGGTCCGCGGGCGGATCGCCGACATGCAGGTCGCGGAGCAGTTCCGCGGGATCGGCGAGCTGCGCCGTTCATCCAGCGCGCCGGGGAGGGCGGTCTCAGACCGATTCTCGGCTTGCAGCATCGCCGCAATCGGCCCCCCTGCACACCGATGAGCACCGCCGCCGCCTCCACGGTCGCGCCAGCCGCATGCGCACCTTCGTGTCACGCGTGCGGGCAGGGGATTCGCGCCGGTGCTGCAGCGACGAGGCGAAGGTGGGATGCACCTCAGCGGCCGATCCAGAGCAGCTTGCGGCTCGAGTCGAAGTGTGGGGTGCGGAAACGCAGCACGTACCAGCCGGCGGGCAGGCGCGTGCCGTCGGCGCGCCGTCCGTCCCAGATGATGGCGGTCGGAGCGAGCCAGGCCCGGGCGCGGCGGCCACGGACGTCGTACAGCCAAACCTCGAGCGACACCTGCTCGGCGCCGTGCACGAGCTGGACGCCTTGCCGGAGAGGATTCGGGATGCGCGCCAGGGCGAGGGCGAGTGCGCGTGGCGCGCCTGCGGTCTTGGCGGCGTGGATCTGCGCGCCCCCCCGCAAGTCCGACCGCGCCGCGCTCCGGTGGCGTTCGCGGATCTCCAAGGTCAGTGTGCGTTCGCCACGCGCGTCGATCTCGACCTCGAGCCAGCTCCCGGTTCGGGGCAGCGTTCCGAGAGTTGCACCCGGTTCGTCCAGGAGCCGCACCTCCCAGGTCTCGGGGAGATCCATCCCGGTGGCTTGCAACCGCATCGACCCGAGCGGCGGTCCACGCAGGCACAGCGCATACGTGCGGCTCTCCTTGCCCAGGCCGACGTCGACGGGACGCCGCACATCGACGAGCAGGTCCCGGGTGCGCGGCTCGAAGTGCAGCGCCACCAGCTGCGGGCGGCCGATCTCGACCGGAGTCTCGACGTCCTCGCCGGGAACGAACTCGTCGTGCGCCCCCGGGCGCGAGCCGAGAACCAGCTCGTCCGAGACTCCCCACACGTCGCTGGCGACGAGTCGCAGCTGCCAGGTCCGGCGCAGGTGCAGCGGAAGAGCCGACGAGGTGCGCTCGAAGCCGCTCGGATCGCGCGTGCGCAGCCGCCAGTGGATCGTGCCGTCCTCTCGCGGCCCTTCCCACCCGTACTCCAGGTCGGTCGTCGCCGGTTCGCTCTGCCAGCTCCCCAGGCCGGCATCGTGGCTCCACTCGACACTGTAGAGCAGCTCCTGCTCGGGATCGGGATCCCACCCCGCCTGCCACTGGAACGTCAGCCGCTCGCCATGCACCGAGGCCCCGGGACGTGGCGCCACGGGAACGGCCGGTTCCGGCGGCTCTTCGATGGCGCTGAGGTGGATGTTCCACCAGGGTCCTTCGAGCCTCTCGAGACCATCGCTCAGGATCAGCCTCCAGCCGAGCGTGCCGTTCTCGGGAAGCTCGACGTCGGGCGGGGTCCAGCGCAGCATGCCGTACACGCCACTCCAGTCGGGGGAGTGGACGACATCTCCGCCGGGGGCCAGCAACTCGATGCGCACCTCGACGCCCGCCGTTTCGACATCTGCAGGGATGGCCGCCTGGATCTGCACCGGCCACGAGCGCAGCACCGCGCCGGGGACCGGGAAAACGCGCCGCGGCAGGCGGGGCGGCGTGTTGCGGCGGAAGCGCACGCCGCGCCAGGCGCTGCGTGCGCGGCCGCTTCTCACCCGCACCTCGAAGCGCAGCGGCGTTCCGGTGGGGAGAGGCGGTCCGTGGAACGCGAAGCTCGCCGTCGCGCCTTCCAGAATGGTGCTCTGCCACACCACACCGTCGTCCTGCTGCCGCCGCACGCGAAGCTCGAAGGCCGTTTGCGAGCGCAAGCCAGCTGGATCGACGAACGTCCAGGTCAGGCGGGGGGACGGGTTGGTCAGGCACGGCTCCTCTTCGGCGCCGTCGATGCGCACCCCGTGGACCTCGGGAGCCGGCAGCGGCGTCAGACCGATCGACAGCGGCTCCTCCTGGCCCGGCAGGTGCGCGCGCAACGTGTCGGTCTCGAAGGTCGCCAGCCGGCGTGCGAGCTCGTCACTGCTCTCTGCGAGCAGAGCGTCCGCCACGAAGCGGCCCGAGCCGGCCGCAGTCTCGACCAGGCGGACGCAGATGCCGTTCGGATCGCGCCGGCTCGAGAGGCGCACCACCGCCTCGTCGGCGCGGGCCGGATCGCCGCTGCCGACCGCTTCGAGAACCAAGCGAGCGTCGGCCCACAGCAACGTGGTGGGCTCGTGGTGTCCCGGGTCCGCATGGGCCTTCAGACCGCCGACGCTGTCCGCCGGCGACTCCAGCTCGGCCCAGGCCAGCCAACACTGCATGGCGCCGAGATCGAAGGCCAGAACGCGGTCGTTGCCCTGATCCGCGACCAGGAACAGGTTGTGTTCCTCGGACAGCGCGCAGCCGTCTGCGCTCCGCATGCCGCCGGCGCCGTTGCGGAAGCTCACGAGGAACCCGGTGTCCGGTGCGTAGACGTTGATGCGCGAGTTGCCCTGGTCGTTGACGTAGATGCGTCCGTGGTCATCGACGCGGACGGCGTTCGGATCGCCCGCGAACTCGCCGGGGCCCGAGCCGTGGCCCCCGAACGCGTGCAGGTAGTTGCCGTTCAGATCGTAGACGTTGACCCTCGACTTCCCCTCGTCGCACACGAAGATGCGCCCGCTCCGCTCGTCCACCTCGATCGACTCCACCTTGCCAAGACGCGGGTTCTTCTTGCCGAACGACCATAGGAAGGTCCCGTTGCGGTCGAACACCTGCACATCACCGCGCACCTCGTCGGTGACGTAGATCCGGTCCTTGGAATCGACGGCGATCCCCATGGCCTTGTGGAACTGGCCTTCTCCGGAGCCCCGGGAGCCGAACTCCCCCACGTAGCCGTACTCGGGATCGAGGATCTGGACGCGGCGGTTGATCTGCTCGGCGATCAGGATGCGTCCTTCGCCGTCGACGACGATGCCATTGGGGCGGTTGAACTCGAGCGGCCCGGAGCCGCGTCTGCCGACGTCGAACAGCGGCCGTCCATCGTCGCTGGCGAAGATGTGCAGTCGCATGTGTCCCTTGTCGGTGACCACGATGCGCCCCGCCGAGTCGATCGCCACGCTCTCGGGAGTGCCGAACTTGCCGATCCCGGAGCCGCGCCCACCACCGATGAACAGCGGCGTGATGGCAATCTCGTGCGCCGAGCAGACTGCCGGCAGACACGAAAGTGCAACACACGAGGCGAAAGCGAGGATCGAAGTTCTCATGGGCATTCGCGGGTCGACAAACGATTTCGACGAGGGCGATGGGCCCTCGGAAGGTCGTTCGAGTATAACATGCACGCGCCGCTTCAACACGCGTACGAACGCGGATCGATGCGGAAGAACGGCGCGATGGCTGCACGCGCATGTTCGCGGACGATCTGGAAGCGGCTCGTTGCAGCGTTCTGCAACCGGTGCGCATCCGGAACGACCGTGCATGCTGGGCGCGTCCGAGGCACGACGTCGGACCGCGCACCACGGCGGCGTCGGATCGCGCAACGCCAGGGCAGGCCCGACCCCCCAGAGCGTTTTTCCGGTGCGACGCGACAGCACGCACCACATCGATCACACAGGCTGCACGCGTGCCGGAGGTGACGGGGCGAGAGTGCTTTTCTCGCCCACGCGCGGCCCGGTATAATGGAGTCGAGTGCGTCTCTGCGACGTGTGGACGTTGGGGACCTCGGACGCGCTCGCGCTCCCGGACCACAAGCTTCTGGAATCCCGTATTCCTGCCGCCACGAGGTCTTGCGCTTGATGTGGTTCCTGCTGCTCCTGATCGTGGTGCACCCGCAAGTCGCCGGGGCGACCTCCGGCGACGCCGAGGTCGTGCTGCGCCCGCTCGATACCGGAGGGCTGCTCGTGGTTCCGGCGCCGAGCGGACCCGCGATCGAGATGTCCTGTGACGACGGGACCTTCGGCGGCACCCTGTTCCAACGTCTCGACACCCTCTACGGCAACCGCTTCGAGGCGGCCTGCGGCGCCGGTCAGATCACCGGCCTGACGTTCGTGCACTACGGATACGGTCTCGAGGAGCCGTACGCGTATCGACTCCACCTCCTGGACCCGAGCTGCCGCACGCTCGGCGTCACCGATGAGCTGCTGGCGCCGGGCGCACCGCTCGAGCCACGTCTGGTGGAGGTCGATCTCTCCGCGTACCGCTGGTGCGTGAGCGGCGACTTCTACCTGCTGCTCGAGCCCCTCACGTGTGCCGACGGCCGGCAGGGCCAGGACTGCTTTCCGGCCCTGGTCGTCGACGCCAGCAGCGATCCCGACGCCGGCACCCATTGCGCCTCCGTCAGCACGCAGACGGCCGCCGGCCGCGAGTGTTTCGTCGCCCGCAGCGCAGACGGCCGCTCGTTCGATTTCCGGTTGCGCGTGCAGCTGCTCTGCCGCTCCGAGCTCTGTCTCACCCCGGTCACCCCCTGCACGTGGTCCACGGTCAAGCGCCTCTACCACGATCCGACCGCAGCCTCGACACGCTAGCCGCACCCTGGACCGGCGTGGAGCGCGGATGGCCGGGCCGCCGATCTTGAGTTTCGGAGGCTCGCGGCGTGGGGATGCTGGGCTTCCGCAGCCCCGGCGTCAGTGGATCGGGCCGTGCCGGTACGGCTGCAGGGTCCGGAAGCCTGCGAATCCTCCCCGCTCGCGAGATCGGACTTGCCTGCAGGCCACCGGAGGGTTAGATAGATCACGTGGGGGGAAGTGTCCCAGCCACACGTGGTCCCCGCTCAGCACTGCTGCGGACGGAGTAGGAAATGCCCGATTCGAACTCCAGATCCAGGAAGTCGGGATCGGGACAGGGCCCGACCCTCCCGACGACGAACAGCCGCAGGCCGGTCGAGGAAGCGGGCCGCCGGAACACGCTCGACGAGACCAAGCCGCCTCGTGAGTGGCGCAGCGGCCGCCAGGAGCGGCCCGGGCCCGGCAGCTCGACCCACCCGGGGCGCACGCCCCAGGTCGCCCGGCGCGTGCCTTCCTCGACACCGGATCCTCCGGCCGGGAGTTCCCTGGCCGACACCCCGACCTCGGCGGGCGACCTCCGGCACCCTGCGGAGCACGAGCGCCTGCCGTCTGCCGATCGCCTGCCCGCCCCCAGCGTCGAAGCGCCGGCCGCCGCGCCCGGGCTTCCCGAGCGCTACGGGGAGGACCGCATGGTGATCCTCGTGCGTGACCCGTACTGGGCCTACGTCTGGTGGGAGCTCACGGACGCCCGGCTCGACGGGGCCCGGCAGGAACTGCGTGAGCCCGGTCAGGTCGTGCTGCGCTTCTACGACGTGAGCCTCATCGATTGGGACGGCAGCAACCACCACGAGACCTTCGACATCGACGTGACCGACACGGCCGGCAACTGGTACGTCGAGCTCGCCAAGCCCGGTGCCTCGTTCTGTGCGGAGCTCGGCCTGCGCGCGACCGACGGCCGCTTCGTGCCGATGGTGCGCTCGAACACCGTGACCTTGCCCCGCGACAGCCTGTCTCCCGTCGTCGACGAGGAGTGGATGGTTCTGGACGAGGAGTACCGCAAGCTCTTCGACCTGTCGGGCGGAGGCTCCATCGGCCTGGGCTCGGGCGAGATCCTCCGCGCCCTCGAGGAGAGGCTGCGCCACGAGCTGGCCTCGGGCGGCGTCTCCAGCTTCGGTGTTTCGAGCCTGGCGGCGCGCCGGACTCCGTCCTGAGAACGCGGCCGCCCCACGGTGTTCTTCCGGCTCCGTGCGTGGGGCCCTCACCCCTCTTCCAGGAGTGTTCATGCCGCAGGGATACTTCGCGCTCGTCCTGCACGCACACCTGCCGTTCGTCCGCCATCCCGAGTACGAGGAGTTCCTCGAGGAAGACTGGTTCTACGAGGCCATCTCGGAGACCTACATCCCGCTGCTGAACGTCTTCGAAGGCCTGGCCCGCGACGGCGTGCACTTTCGCACCACGATGTCGATGTCGCCGACGCTGCTGGCCATGCTCACCGACGACCTGCTCACGTCGCGCTACGTGCGCCATCTGGAGCTCCTGATCGAGCTGGCCGAGAAGGAAGTGCATCGCACGCGTCACGAGCCGCACTTCCAGGCCCAGGCGCAGATGTACCTGGCCACCTTCCGCGACTGCCACCACACGTTCGTGGAACGCTGGGGCCGCAACCTGGTGCGCGGCTTCCGCGCCCTGCAGGACGCCGACTACCTCGAGATCATGACCTGCGGCGCCACGCACGGCTTCCTGCCGCTCATGGAGACGCTTCCGATTGCCGTCGGTGCGCAGGTCCGGTTCGCCGTCGACGACTACGTCCGCCACTTCGGGCGGCGCCCCCGCGGCATCTGGCTGCCGGAGTGCGGCTACTACCCAGGTCTCGAGAGCACCCTGAAGGAGGTGGGCCTGCGTTTCTTCCTCGTGGACGCCCACGGCGTCCTCTTCGCCACGCCGCGGCCCAAGTACGGGATCTTCGCCCCGCTGTACTGCCCCGGCGGCGTGGCCGCTTTCGGGCGCGACATCGAGTCGTCGAAGCAGGTGTGGAGCGCCGAGGAGGGCTATCCCGGCGACCACAACTACCGCGAGTTCTACCGTGACATCGGCTTCGATCTCGACATGGACTACATCCGCCCTTACATCCACAGCGGTGACCTGCGCATCAACACGGGAATCAAGTACTACGCGATCACGGGGCAGACGCCGCACAAGCGCCCGTACCGGCGCGACGTGGCGCTCGACACCGCGGCGAAGCACGCCAGCAACTTCATGTTCAATCGCGAGAAGCAGGTGGAGCACCTGCACGGCGTGATGGGGAAGGAGCCGATCGTCGTGTCGCCGTACGACGCCGAGCTCTTCGGACACTGGTGGTTCGAGGGCCCGCAGTTCCTCGACTACTTGTTTCGCAAGATCCACTTCGATCAGAACGCGCTGCAGACCACCACCCCGTACGAGTACCTGCAGCGCCATCCGCGCAACCAGGTGGCGACACCGTCGTTCTCGAGCTGGGGATACAAGGGCTACGCCGAGGTGTGGCTCGAGGGATCCAACGACTGGATCTACCGGCACCTGGACCGCGCGGCGCGCACCATGGCCGAGCTCGCCAGCGCCCACCCGGATGCCAGCGGCGTCCTGGAGCGGGCGCTGAACCAGGCGGCCCGTGAGCTCCTGCTGGCGCAGAGCAGCGACTGGGCTTTCATCATGAAGACGGGCA
>JBHHXQ010000084.1:0-10980 GCA_046757105.1 Candidatus Krumholzibacteriia bacterium | reverse complement strand
CGCCGACACTTCGCTTGCCGGCGGCCGGTCCAGGAGACTGCGGCAGGAGGATGCGTTGAAATACGATCTCGCGGTGCTAGGTGGTGGGGCAGCAGGCCTCACGGCGGCGGGCTTGGGGGCGAACCTCGGTGCCCGCACGCTCCTCGTCGAACGCGAACGACTGGGCGGTGACTGCACGTGGTCCGGCTGCGTGCCGAGCAAGGCCCTGCTGAAGGCCGCCAAGGTGGCGCATCTCGCACGTCGTGCCGGAGACTACGGCCTCGAGCCCGCAGAGCTCGGCGTCGATCTCGCCAAGGTTCTGAACCGGGTGCACGCGATCCAGCGCCACATCTACGACGAAGCCGACCGCCCCGGAATCTACGAGGGCCATGGCGTGGCGGTCCGCATCGCGGCGGCTCGGTTCATCGGCCCTCACGAGCTGGAGCTGTCGATGCAAGACGGCTCCTGCGAACGCGTGTCGTTTCGTCATGCGGTGATCGCGACCGGAAGCCGTCCCGTCGTCCCCCCCATCCAAGGCCTCTCCGACTGCCGGTACCACACGAACGAGACCCTCTTCCATCTCGAGAAGCTGCCGGGGCACCTCGGAGTTCTGGGAGCCGGCCCGATCGGCATGGAGATGGCTCAGGCGTTCCGACGACTGGGCGCCAGGGTCACGGTCTTCGAACGGGGACGGGTCGTCCTCCCCAAGGATGATCCGGAGCTCACCGGCGTTCTGCACGAGCGCCTCGGGGCCGAGGGCGTCGTCATCCACCTGGGAGCCGAGGTGACGTCCATCGAGAGCACCCGATCCGGTCTGCGCGTGCAGTTCGAAGCCGGCGGAGAGATGCGCGCGGAGGAGGTCGACACCCTGCTCGTCGCCGCCGGGCGCAGTCCGCAGGTCGAGTCACTGCATCTCGAGGCCGCGGGCGTGCGCAGCGGCGCGCGGGGCATCCTCGTCGATGCATACTGCCGGACCAACCGGAAGCACCTCTACGCCTGCGGAGACGTCGTCGGACGCCTGCAGTTCACGCACATGGCCGAGCACATGGCCAAAGTCGCGGTCGGCCACGCACTCCTGCGCCTTCCCGTGCGACTCGACACCCGTGCCATTCCCTGGGTCACGTACACCGATCCCGAAGTGGCGCACGTCGGCGCGCGCCGGGTGGATCTGGATCGGCACGGCAAGCGGTATCGTCTCTACCGCTTCCCCTTCTCGAAGCTCGATCGAGCGGTGGTGACCGGCGTACCCCAGGGCTGGGTCCACGTGCTGGCGACCAGGTGGACGGGACGCATTCTCGGGGCGTCGATCGTCGGCGAGAACGCCGGCGAGATGATCGCCGAGCTCGGACTCGCCCTCAAGCACCGGATTCCGCTCCGAAAGATCGCCGACACGGTCCACGCCTATCCGACGTTTGCGCTCGGCAACCGCCGGGCGGCGGATCAATGGTACGTGCAGAGGGCGTCTCCACTCTTCGTGCGCCTGCTGCAGAAGGTGCGTGGCTTCCACGGCCGGGTCCCGCCAGCGCCGGATCCGGAGCGCAGCGTGTAGGCGGGACGGGACGCCCGCGACGGCGCCAGCCGGAATCGCGGCGCCGGGAGGGAGGCGGGTTCGGCGTCGCGACACCGGACCGCGAACCGATCGACGGCGAGTGGAGAGGAATCCGTCGCCACGAGCCGGCGATCCGCCGCACGAAACGCTGGAAGCGGATGCGGGGATGCCTATGATGGGCTTCTGATCACACCTGGAATGGGTCCCAGCAGCTCCCGGGGGAACGTCGATGACAACCGCACGTGTCACATCGGAGGTCGGGCGTCTGAGGCAGGTGCTCGTGCACGAGCCGGGCCCGGAGGTGGACCGCATGGTCCCGAGCATGATGGAGGAGCTGCTCTTCGACGACATCCTCTTCGGCGACGCCGCGCGCGAGGAGCACAGGCGTTTCCAGCGCGTGCTGCAGCTGCTCGGCGTGGAGGTTCTCGAGATGGAGACGCTCCTCCAGGAGACCCTGCGGTCCGAGGAGGGCTGCCGCTGGATCCTCGATCCACTCCTGGAGGTGACCCCGAAGCCCCTGCGAGAGCGCATGCAGGGCGCCACGCCCGAGAAGCTGGCCGCCATGCTGGTGCACGGCGTGCGCCTGGATCCCCTGCACGCGGGGATCGAGGCGGACGATCTCTTCGAGGTGCCGCCGCTTCCCAATCTGTGTTTCCAGCGCGATCCGCAGGCGATCATCGGCAGCCGGGTGATCATCTCCTCCATGGCCACACCGGCACGCTGGCGCGAGGCGCTCCTCGCGGGTGCCATCTTCCGCTTCCATCCCCGGCTTTCCCGTATCCCCATACTCCTCGACCCCATGGCCCCCGGAACGCGCCCCATTCACCTCGGGCCCAGGCGCCCGCAGTTCGAAGGCGGGGACGTTCTCGTTCTCTCGCCCGACGTGGTGGCGCTCGGATACTCGGAGCGCACGAACCGCACCGGCGTCCACCATCTGGCCCGCGTGCTGGCCCGACTCGAGGGCGGTCCCCGCTGGCTCGTGGTCGTCAAGCTGCCGGCGCGACGCGCCTACATGCACCTCGACACGGTCATCACGCCGGTCAACCGCGATGCGTGCCTCGTCTACCCGCCGATCACCATGCGCGGCGGCTCCGACGCGGCACACGTGTTCGAGATCGACCTGCATTCCGAGGAACGCGCACCCGTCGAGCGCGACGACCTCCTGGCCGTGCTCGCGAAACGCGGCGTGGACCTGAAGCCGATTCCGTGTGGTGGCTCGGATCCGGTCGTGCAGCAACGAGAGCAGTGGACCGACGGCGCCAACGCCTTCGCGGTGGCGCCCGGCATGATCCTCCTGTACGAGCGCAACCCCTCCACCGCCGAGCAGCTCGACCGCGAGGGCTTCCGGATCGTCCGCGCGGAGGACCTGCTCCTCGGACGCGAGCAGGTCGACGTCGGCCAGGGCGAACGCGCCGGCAGCCTCCTGCCCAGCCACGAGATGTCCCGCGCGCGCGGCGGCCCGCACGGTCGGACGCAGCCGCTCCTGCGCGACGAGGTGACCTGACCGATCGCCGGCGCAGCTCTCCGCGCGCGGCGACGTGGCGTCTGCCCTACACGGCTCTCCCTCGGCCTCCGGAGACACGCACATGACCAAGCCCCTCGATCTCGACTACGTCCGAAACCAGTTCCGCGCGCCCATCACTTCCATGCGGTTCTCGATCAGTGCCGCTTTGTCAGGCGAGTCAGGAGAGGATCGAGGTCATCGCCTCACCGGTTGGCAAACCAGAAGCAGTAGTCCGTGACCGGCAGGTAGTTCGGGTTCTCACCGTCCACAACGTTCAGGTCGCACAGGGGAAAGACAAACCGCTCTCTCCCACGGTTCACCCTGACGAGAACGCCGTATTCCTCGTCCGCCTCATCCAGCCCTTGAACGCGCACCTTTTCCCCCTGCTTCAGCGGCGCCCGCTCCTCGTATTCCGATACCGTCGCATCGAAGGGAAACGTGAGCGTCCGCGACAAGTGCCCCACCCAGGCGTCGAGTTCGTCGTCCTCATCGACACCGGCGATGACCGCGAAGATCCGCTCGCCCTCTTCGTCGCCGTCGAACCAGCGGTACTTGGAGAACAGCTCCTCCCGTGCCGTCTCGGCTTCCGCTTCGGTGTCTCGGGGCGGCGCAGGTTCGACATCGCCTACATCCAGGTACATCTCCGCCCAGCCCAGCCCCTCGATCTCGCTCTCCTTGAAGTACTGCGGAGACATCTCGCTGAGCGTAATGCTGTCCCACCGGATCCCGATGGTTTCCTTGTCCTCCCCGATCTCGATGATGCGCCCCTGCCAGCCGGCGATGGAAAGCGAGGCATCGTCGGGAGACTTCACGCCCGCCTTGACTTTCACGGATTCGCCGATTTCGAACGCCATTGCATCCCTCCCCGAACGGAACCCCGGCCCCTTCCCCACAGATGGGCCGTCACAGATGGCCGGCCATCCGTTCCTTGCCTGAACTCAGACCCAGCTTCTCGTGCATGAGACTGACGAAGATCTCCCGCTCTTCAGGCGGCATCACCGCCAGCTCGAGTAGCCTGTCCAGCGTCAGTTCGACGAAAGCGACGCTCTCCCGGTTCTCGCGCAGATCCTCGATGAGGTCGTCCACGCGCCTGTGTTCACGCGGGTCCTGGAGCGTGGTTCGATCGCCGCCCAGATGCTCCTGCCCGATACCGATGAGCACACACAGGCAGCACTGCAGATCGAGCCGGCGGCGAAGCTCCTCGGGCACGACCTCGAGCGGCGCTGCTGCGTCCAACGGCAGCGATAGACCCTCGCCGTGCTCCTCGAGGGCTTCCCTCACCCTACTCCAGCCCTCGATCTGCACTTCGTGGTACAACTCGCCCGTGCGCACCTTGGGCAGCAGCAGCCGGGGCGCCAGGCGCCGGAGGCTCTCGTACCACGGCTCTGTAGGCCTGGCGATCTGGTCGATGAACAGGATCCGTTCCTCGTCCTCCTCCTCGTCCTCGTCGCCCACGAAGCGCATGAGTCCATCGAGCCGACCTTCGTCCTCCTCGGACAGCGGCAGACCCTGCTCATTCCGGATGACGGCCTCCCAGGTCAGGTAGTCGTCATTCTCGAGCATCCAGGTGAAGAGCTCCAAGGCCTCCCGCAGATCACCCGGCTCGTCCAGATCCAGGTTCTCGAACAGCTCTTCGGTCGGGACACCCGCGACTGCGAGATCCCAGTCGATCCGCGGCGCACCGGAAACGCGACCGGGACCTGCAGACTCTGCCCCTTCTCTCCGGGGGACCGCTCGCCTCTCCGGCCGGCCTGGATTCGTAGACCCGCCGCCAGCGACGTCCATCTGCGCGCTCGAGAAGGCGCGGGGCTGCAGCTCGCCGTGGAGAATCTGCCGGCAGCGCTCCGCGATCTCCCCGGTCGGGTAGCCCAGGATGGTGCGACTTCGGCCCGTCTTCCCGGTCACGACGAAGCGGTCCCCGTCGATGGCGAACCGTTCGTTCCACTCGACGGAGAACTGCGAGTCCGTTTCCATGATGGCATGGGGCTGCGGATCGCCGTCCCGCGCCAGGGACAGGGCGAAGGCGTCCTGCGGGTCGAGCATCCAGGCATCGCCCGCCCGTGTCGAGAAGAAGACGAGGTTCCCCAGTGTGACGATATGCGCCTCGCCGTCCAGGGCGCGGCCGATGATGTAACGGGCCTCGCGCGCCGATCACCTCCACCTGACACTCCGGGTCCCAGCGGTAGAGCCCGATCGGGCGTATCCCCTTGTACCTGTCGATCCGTTCTCTTGTTCGAGCACCGCCCAGCCACGACCCCAGGCGTCGTCCGTGTCGTCGTGGCCCAGCCACGAGAACTCCACGGCCGGCCGGCCTCCGGTGTCCGGTCCATCCGCGCTTCTACCTGCTGCGCCGCTTCCGTGGCTTCTTCCCGCTCGGCTTCCTTGGCTTCTTTCGCCGCCTCCGCCGAACCTCTTCGAGGTTGTTCCTCGCCAGCTCGTATTCGGGCGGGGAAATGGCCACGCTGCGCTCGAGAATCTCCTCGGCCTCTTCCAGGTTGCCGGTTGCCATAAGAGACCAGCCGAGGTCGTTCAGCCACATGTGATTGGCCGGCTCCAGCTTCACGGCCTGGCGGGCATACTGGACAGCCTTTTCCAGGTCTCCCAGCTTGCCCAGACAGTAGCCGGCCGCGTCGTGGAAGAGCGCCACACGCGGGTAGGCGCTGACTGCGGCCAGGTACAGGTCAAGAGCAGCCTTGATGTCGTCGCTGTCGATGAGGTAATCGCCGGCCTTGTCCACGATCTCGGACAGGTCCTCGGTGTCCTCGGGGAGGGTCGTCAGCTGATGCAACAGCTCCAAGGCCTCCGCGCGGCGGTCCAACTCGTACTCCAGCGTTCCCACGGTGAGCAGCGCCGGCGCGTACTCGGGATCGATGGCCAGCGCCAGCACCTCCCCGCGGAAGTGCTCGGCCCTCTCCGACTCGCGGCCGAACAGTGGGAATACGATCCGTTCCGCCTGGGCCCCGTGGTATACGAGGTCCGCGGCCAGCCGCCGTTTCCTGGGGACCTTCCGGGCATGTTCCCTACGCGCCTTGGCCAGCTCCTCATCGGCCCGGAGTAGCTCGCGAAATGGCATGTCATGAATCGATGGCCACGCGGGCGATGTAGATGTAGGACTCTTCTGGACGGGCTTTCGTTTCATCTTCTTCACTGCCGTGCTGTCCTCCGTTGCTCGCCCAGGCTGCCTGGCCGCCACTCCTGGCCGAACCTTCCCCCGCTTCCCCCGAGCCTCACGCCGAAGTGTAGCGCCGATTGAACCGCTCGAACAACTCCGGTGCGAGGCGCTGGAATCTCCCTCTCGACCCGCAGGACACACGGGTCATCGCGCATCCCGGGCCGGTTCGCACTCAAGGCATTGGGTTGAACGTTCCGGCCCGATCAGTGGAGGGGGGGCGGTCCGTCTGGTCTTCCCAGTGCGTGCCCGGAGCATTACAAGCCGGCAGCCGGAACAGGCCCTCCACCAGCTCCGCGGCCAGTGCCCAAGAGCGGGGGCTCTCGTCGAGCTCGTGCCCGGAGACGAGGTCCCAGAGCTTGCGAATCCCTCGAACCCTGCTCCTGCCGGCTCCCGGAGACACAGCTCGGCTTCCGGACTCGGTGCGAGATCCCGCGGGTTGTCAGCCACCACGATGAACGCCTCGACTTCGTGCGCGCCGACGTCGGCCTCCTCGTCGCGGCAGCTGTGAACCCAGTTGGCCAGAGGAGGCCGGGAGCACGCTGCCTGTCCGGAGAGCTTCGGGTCAAGAGAGCTGGATGCCCCTGCGAGCAAACTCCAGGAAGTCGTCGAGGCGATCGAGGATGATGGAGCGGACGATCTGCAGATCCAGCTTCTGGTAGTCGTGCACGGCGATGTTCCGGAAGCCGACCATCCGCTTCAAGCGGTTCGCCAGGTCGGCGTCCATCAGTCCGGCGCCCTGGAGGAGGTCGAACGCGTCCCGGCTCTCCTGCGGGATCCCCAGTCTGCGTGTTCTCACCAGATGCATCGCCAGATCGATGGACGCCTCGCAGGCACGCTGCAGGTTGAGGATGATCGAGTCCTGCCGCGTGGGATCCTGCGTGAGGTTCCGGTCGTCTCCGGCGTAGACCTCCCTGATCCGGGCCAGACAACGCTCGATGCTGGCCGCCTTGTTCAGGATGACGTCATCGGCCATAAACCGTTCCCTCGCGTTGCACTTGCTCCAAGATGGCGCGCCTCTCCTCGTTGAGCCGGGCGTAGGACGAGAAGGTCCAGTCCTCGAAGCGCGCCCTCTCCACGTCGTCCACGACGACCAACGGGATCCCGCTCGAGACGACCTGCATGCGTAGCACTGTCGGCGCACGGCGCAGGTCCACCAGGTCGACGGGACGTCGAAGCAGCTCCGACAAGCGCTCCTTGAGAACCCAGCGGTCCTCCGCTGCAATGGATTGCCGGGCCAGGAAGGCCAGGTCCACGTCGCTTTCGCCGTGCGAGGATCCTTCGACGGTCGACCCATAGCGGTACGCGACCACGAGGTCGGGGATCCTCTCGGTCAGCAGGCGGATGGTGACGGCATCGTCGATCATGACGACATCCTAGCACAGGCTCCAGCCCGTGGGGACCGGGTTTCGACCGGGTTCGATGGCGTTCCTTCGGCTCGAGGGCCGGGCGTGACGGCCGACGAACGTCAACCGTCCGTTGGACTGTCTGGATAGAATCGAAGCGCGCACACCCACAGGTGGAGGGGTACCAGGCCTGCCCTTTCGGTTGCGGGGTGGGTTCACATTTCCACCATAGGTCACGTTTCTTCGAGCCCCCAATCTCATTCGGGACGGTCGAATTCCTCGAGTCCGGTTGGCGACCCTGGCCACGTTCACGGGTAGGCCTTCCCATAGGTGCCGAGGCTCTAGCGCTGGCCCGCATACACCCCTTGCACGTTCGGTTCGCTTGTCCGTTAGACATCGACAACCACCAGAATGCAAAGGGTTGCTTCGGGCTCTGAGTCCCGGCCGGCGTGATCCTCGGTGTCCGCCAGGCGCCGAGAGCCCCTTCGCCCCGTTGAGGCGTTACCTCGAAGGGGATGGCATCGTGTGCCATCTCGGATAGCATTACCCATCCTTCTTCGCTCATACGGGCTCATGCGCCAATCCCAATCCTCCACTCGGCTCTGCTACCGCTCGTCCTCGTGGTTGCTCGATGAAGGGCGGAACACTCTGAACCATACTCTGAACCACCAACAGATTCGCAAATCAGAGGGCACCCGTGGCGACGTGCGTCTTCCGATCCAACTCGCGCACTGCGGTCATAGGGTCTTCCGGACCCACTTGTTTTGGGGGTAGTTCCAGTGACAATTATGGCCCCTCTCGATTTCCCGTAAGTTCCGCCCCCACCCCAGTCGTGCGGATCCTTCGGGGATGAAACTTGGGTGTAGGATCGGGCAGGGTGAGGCGAGGCCCGGCAGCTATGCCCCGTTACGCATTGGAGCGCATGCCCCACCGTAAGTTTGGGCCCGAGTAGGCATCCTTCATTGGCGAGGCTCGCGCGCCGTTCGGCACGCAAGCACTCCCCCAGGTCAGAGTCCAAGTGACCAGCCGCCTCGGGCCGGGACCCTCGCCTCATAGGAGGTGAATACCATGCCCAAGCGCAAGAGAACAAGCAAGAAGACGCAACCGATCGCGCCGGCATCGCTGCCGTGCATCCGGCCGCGGGTGGCGGGCATCGACATCGGCAGCAAGGAGCACTGGGTGTGCGGTCCTGCGCCAGCCGGCGGAGGGCCCAACGTGCGTGTCTTCGGCACCACCACGCTGCAGCTCCACGAGCTCGCCGACTGGTTGTCCGAGCAAGGCGTCGAATCGGCGGCGATGGAGAGCACGTCCGTGTACTGGATTCCGCTCTACGAGCTGCTCGAATCACGCGGCATCGAGCCGGTTCTGGTCAATGCTCGACAGCTTCACAATGTGCCGGGGCGCAAGACCGATTTCAGCGACTGCCAGTGGCTGCAGCTGCTGCACAGCTGCGGTCTGTTGCGCGGTTCGTTCCGCCCCGGCGACGCCATCGTGCGTTTGAGAGCCTTGCAGCGTCAGATGACGAATTTCGTCGCTGAACGAACGCGCTGCGTCCAGTGGATGCAGAAGGCTCTCGACCAGATGAACGTGCAGGTCCACCGAGCCGTGACCGACCTCACCGGCAAGACGGGGATGGCGATCGTCCGCGCCATTGTCGATGGCAACCGCGATCCATCGCATCTCGCAACGCTGCGTGACCCGCGCTGTCGCAACTCCGAGGCGGCGATCGCCGAGTACCTCACCGGCAACTGGCGTCAGGAGCATCTCTTCAATCTGGCCTCGGCGCTGCAGCTCTTCGACGCTGTGGAAACCACCATCGCCGCGTACGACGCGCGTCTGAAACAAGAGCTGCAAGCCCTGCAACCTCCAGAACGAACCGAGCAACCGGTCCCGCCACATCCCAATCCAGCCAAGCAGCGAGCCATGACATCGCGCGGCGAGCAGGAGGCCCGCACCCTCCTGTACCGCTTTGCCGGTGTCGACCTGACACGAATCGACGGCATCAGCACCGCCGCTGCGCAGACCATCCTGGCCGAGATCGGCCCCAACCTCGCCGCATTCCCCTCCGAGAAACACTTCGTCTCCTGGCTGCGCCTGTCGCCCCGTACACCGATCTCTGGCGGCAAGCCGCTCAAGAAAAGACGCAATGCCCTCGGCGCCAATCGCGTCGCCGGAGTGCTCCGAATGGCCGCCGTCTCGCTCCAGCGCTCCAAGTCCGCCCTCGGCGCTGCGTTCCGAAGAATCGCCCGCCGCAAAGACGCCGCCGTCGCCGTCTTCGCCATTGCACGACGCCTCGCACAACTCGTCTACCGCATGCTGCGCTACGGACAAGACTACGTCGACATCGGCGAAAACGCCTACGAACTCCGATTCCAGGCCCGCAGACTCGTCGGCCTCACCGACGCCGCCAAGTCGCTCGGATACACCCTCGTCAAGCAGAAGGAGGTGGGCACCGGGTAAGTTTCAGGTCAGCAGCTACGCGCCCTCCTCGCCGTCAACAACTCCCACCTCGGACACGCTCTCGTCGAGCTCGAGAAACACGGACGAGTCCACCGCACTCCGCGCGGTTGGACCTGCTGACATGCGCATAGAAAGCGGCCGCCGTCCAGCGCGCCCCAACGTCACCAGGTGTTCTGTTCCATGCATACCCTACGCGCGCGCGGAACAGAACACCCAGTCTTGCAATGCTCCTGACTTCGCTCTGCCAGTTATCATGCAACGAATAGTGTCACTGGGCATGCAACGCAACAACGACATTCAGGACCAGCGAATCATGAGAAGCCGACAAGGTGATTGGATCGAAGCGCACTCCGGGACCGGCCACGTGCGCCACGGGCAACGGCACGGGAAAGTCGGAGGACGCCTGGACGCAGATCGGCAGTGTCGTCGCCAAGACAAAACCGAGGGCCGAGCGTGTCGACATCGCATCACCCCCCGATTCAGACACCGAACACAATGATAGCTCTCCTCGTCCCTACGCTCCACTCAAAACAGGGCCCGGCCGAAACGAGAGATCCCCGCCTCCTGAGGCCACAACACTCCGCGACCAGCCTCGGTGGAACAGTTCCGTGGAACAGTGACGATTCTCACGCATGTATTGCAGTACCTGTGGGATGCAGCGTGGTGCTTCTTCGAGGAGGCCGATGCGGCGGCCGAAACCTGGGTCACCGAGCACGCCCTGGCGATCCTCGAGGGGCGTTCGAGTGCCGTCGCCGCGGGGATCCGGACAGCGCCACGCTGCCCTCTCGGTCCGCTCTGGATCCGAGGATCACATTCCTTGAAATCTCTGTTGACAACACCGATATTTCAAGGTAGAGTTCGGGCATGGTCGAGCGCAAGGCCCAGCTGGAGACGCTGCGACAGCTGCTCGGGCGGCATCGGGTCGTCGGCATCGTCGGCGCGGGGCCCGGCGGGCCCCCGCGCCCGGGGCGGC
>JBHHXQ010000083.1:0-11061 GCA_046757105.1 Candidatus Krumholzibacteriia bacterium | reverse complement strand
ACCCCACACGAGCGCCAGGTACGTGCGCCCCACACGGCGCTGACGAAGCGCCTCACTGAGCTTCACGTGGCTGTGTTCGTTCCTGGCGACCACGAGGAGCCCGGACGTGTGCTTGTCGAGCCGGTGCACGATTCCGGGCCGCGCGGCGTCACTGCCGCTCGCCAGCTGCGGGCGATGATGGAGCAGCGCGTGCACCAAGGTCCCGCTCCTGCTGCCGGCCGCCGGGTGCACGACCATCCCGGCCGCCTTGTCGATGACGAGCAGCTCGTCGTCCTCGTAGACGATCGACAGGGGAATGTCCTCGGGCTGCAGATCGAACGGCTCGGGCGCCGGAATGCGGACCCGAATGTCGTCGCCCAGCAGCGCCCGGTACGCGCTTCGAATCTTCTTGCCGCGTGCGGTGACGTATCCGTCACGCAGCAGCCTCTGGAACTTCGACCGGGTGATCTCCGGGAACTGCTGGGCCAGAAGGCGGTCGATCCGCGTCCCCTGCATCGATTCGTCGACGCGAAGGTGCAGCTCGTCCTGCATGCGGACTCACCTCGCGTCCGCGGAGTTCCCTGCGGCAACGGTTTCGGAGGCTTCGCGAGGTGTGGTGCGCTTCTCCTGCAGCATTTCCACGATGAGCGTGAGCGCGAGCGCGACCGCGCCGAGCACCACAGCGATGTCCGCGATGTTGTAGGTCGGCCAACGGGCGTCGCCGAATCCCATGTCGATGAAGTCGGTCACGCGGCCCACACGCAGCCTGTCCACGAGGTTGCCGAGGTTCCCGCCCAGAATGAGCGCCATCGGGATGCGACGCGTGCGATCCACCGCGGGTAGCACGTGATGGGCGTAGATCAGCCCCACCGCAGCCACGACGCTGATCACGATGAACGGTGCCCGGGCACCCGAGAACATCCCGAACGCTGCCCCGCTGTTGTACGTCAGGGTGAGACGTACCAGCTCACCGAGCACGGGACCGTGCTCGACGTGGTGCACGACGATCCACTTCGACGCCTGGTCGAGCAGCGCAGTGACGGCTGCGATCACGTAGAAGATCAACTAGGCCCTCTGCTTCTCCTGTTTCTCCTTGCACGGCACGCACATGCTCGCAGTCAGGAGTCGTTCGAGGCGGCGCGCAGGAATCTCCTGCTCGCAAGCCTGGCAGACTCCGAAGGTCCCATCCTCGATGCGCTGCAACGCTCCCGAGATCTCTTCGAGTCGTTTGCGCTTGTGGCCGGCGAACAGAAAGGCCTTCTCGCGCTCCATGGTGTCGGTTCCCAGATCGGCCATGTGACTCGCGTAGCTGGAGAGATCGCCAGCCGACTCACGCGAGGTCGAACTCGTCGCCTCGTTGAGGCTCTCCAGTTCGGCTGTGATGCGCTCGCGTTCCTCGAGCAGCTTCGTGCGCCATACCTCGAGATCTTCCGCCTTCACTTCCACTCCTTCGGACCCGTGCCGCGCACCGACCTCAAGCCGATTCCGCGCGACGTAGGAACTCGACAACCAGCTTGCTCAACGCGGGCTCTGCTTCGCTTGCAGTGCGAATGATCTTGCTCACGTCGGCCGGTCGCAAGCGATCCGGGAAGCACTCGTCGGTCACCACGGTGAGTGCCAGGACGCGCATGCCCGAGTGCTTGGCGACGATCGTCTCCGGGATGAGCGACATCCCGACGACGTCAGCGCCGATGATGCGCAGGAAACGATACTCGGCCGCCGTCTCCAGGTTGGGACCGGCAACGGCGACGAACACGCCCTTCTTGAGAGAGATCTGCTGCTCCAGCGCACACGACTCGACCAGCCGCAGGTAGGCTCGATCGTAGGGTTCCGACATGTCCGGAAAACGTTCGCCCAACCGCTCGTCGTTGGGGCCGACGAGCGGGTTGTCGCCCATCAGGTTGATGTGATCGATGATCGCGACGAGATCTCCCGGCTGGAAGAGGGGGTTCATGCCACCCGCGGCATTGGAGGCGATGAGCGAGTCCGCACCGAGCGCCTTCATCACGCGTACCGGGAAGGTCACCTGCTGCATGCTGTAGCCCTCGTAGTGGTGCACGCGGCCCTGCAGGGCGGCGACCTCGAGGCCTCCCAAGCGACCGAAGACGAGATTCCCCGCGTGACTCTCCGAGGTCGATGGCACGAAGTGCGGGATCTCACGGAACGGGATGGCCTGGGCATCCTCGATCTGCTCCGCGAGGTTGCCGAGCCCGGTCCCGAGAATCAGCCCGAAACGCGGCGACACGCTCACCTGCTTGCGCAGGAAGGCACTGGTCTCCTGGATGCGCTCGTACAGCGAAGTTTCACGATCCGCGCGATCGCTCATCGGCCCTCCTTCCAGAAGGCAGGCCCTGGGCAGGCCCTAGGAGTGTGGCTTCGTCCCCGCGACCTCGGCGCGGAAACGTTCCATGGACCACTTCTGTCGGGTCGCCGGCGGTTGGGAAGACAGAGGATGCTCGACGACACCGGCGCGCGGGGCACCCGGGGGTTCCGGCGGCCGCTCGCTCTCGAGTCGCGATTCCGGAATGCCCGGCTGCGTGTCATGGACCGGACGCCGATCGGGCTCGTGGGGGGCGTCCACCTGATGCATGACGTCCGGGAAGCCCGCCTGGCCCGGTCCAGCCGCGGCCCCGGGCACCTGCGAGGGGCCCGCCTCCGACGGATGGGCGCCGGAGTGACGCACCACCTCGGTGGCGAGGCCCGGGACAGCCGTCGGCGGCGCCGCTCCCGCCTCGCGCAGGGGCTCCGCGCGCCACCAGGGCGTCCGATCCGCTGGCGGCCGGATCGCCGAGCGGCCGGAAGACGTGCCGGCCGGTCTGCGGGGTGGCGACCCCGGTGGTGCCGGGCGAGGCGATGCCAGCCCGGGGTGCTTGCGACCCTGCGAACCCCATGACATCCGGAGCCGCGTCGTCTGCAGCGGCGACATCGGACGCGCGGGCACCCGGCGCCGGGGCATCACGTTCTGCGGCTTCCGGCACCGGGGCGGCGGGCCCCGGAGCCGCGCCTCCGGCACCTGCGGCCGCTGGCGCCGGGGCGCCGCACGGTGCGTCGACAGCGCTCGAGGCGATGCCGTCCGCGCCCGCAAGCTGCACGGACCCTCGGGTTGCGGTTGCGCCCCCCGGCTCCGGACCGAGGCCGGCATCCACTTCGGTGAACTCCTGCGCGTGCCCTTCGATGATGTCGAGGTGGGAACGCACCAACCAGCGGACGCGGCTCAGGTAGGCGTCCTTGACCCGCCGCAGCTCGGCCAGCTCGCGGCGCATCTCGACCACGTCCTGGGCGATCCGTGCGGTGGCGCGCCGTGCCGCCAGCTCGGCTTCCCGGATGACCAGACCGGCCTCACGCTGGGCGCTCTCCTTCGACTCCGTCATGACGCGCTCCGCCGTCAGGAGCGTGTCGCGGAGAGCTTTTTCCATGCTACGGTACTCGTTCAGCTTTTCCTCGAACTCCAGCACCCTTTGCCGCAGCTCCTTGTTCTCGCCCACCAGAGCTTCGTACTCTCCGGCGACGCTCGCCAGAAAAGCCGAGACCTCTTCCGGATCCAGACCGCGCATGACGCGTCGGAACTGCTGCTCGCGAATGTCGAGTGGTGTCAGGCGCATTCTCAGCCTCCTCCCCGGGTCAGCCCGCGTCGCCCACCGGCCGCTCGCTCAGCAAGTCCCAAGCCGCGGCGCACGTCGGACCTCGGTGGGTGTCGCTCACGGCGCAACCAACGCACGCCCCACACGAACCATCGTCGCGCCTTCCTCGACGGCGATCTCCAGATCGTCGCTCATCCCCATCGACAGGATGTGCGGCGCAGGATCGAGCCTCTGCAAGCGTTCGTACTCCCGGCGCAGCGTCCGGAAGCTGGCACGAACCGCCTCGACGTCGCGCGTCAGCGGCCCGACGGTCATCAATCCCTGCGGCTCCAGGCGCGCCAGCTCCACGAGGACCGCATAGGCGTCGACGGCCTCCTGCGGTTCGATCCCGTGCTTCGTCGGCTCGGGCGCCGTCTTCACCTCGAGGAGCACCGGAAGCGAGCGCCCGAGACGCTCTGCGCGCGCGTCGACGGCTCGAGCCAGCCGCAGCGAATCGATCGACTGGATCATGTACACCCAGGGCAGGACCTTGTAGATCTTGTTCTCCTGCAGGTGCCCGATCAGGTGCCAGCGGACGTCCTGCAGGCCGGCGGAGATCTTCGGCAGCGCCTCTTGGACGCGGTTCTCACCGAAATCCCGCAGGCCGAGCTCCCGGAGTGCGCGCAGCGTTTCCAGGCTCTGGCCCTTGGTCACCGCGACCAACGACACCTCTTCCGGCCGCCGGCCGGCTCGTCGCGCGGCGCCGGCGATGCGCTCGCGGACGCGAGCCAGGTTGTCCGCTAGGCTCGGCATCTCACCCCCGGGCCTCTCATGACGCCCGAGAACGGCTTACTATAGGTGGCGCCGGGCAGCGGCGGCAAGCTCGGGCGTGGCTCGCCCCCCGCACCCGTGCTGCCGACGAGCACGCCGGCACACCGGGTCACGATCTGGGGCTCGGGCGTGGGAGGGGCGCTCTACTCGTCCCCCGAGGCCTCCCGGGACTCGTTCTTCCCGTCCTCGTCGAACAGGGCCCGGCCGGGCGTT
The DNA here is from genome assembly GCA_046757105.1 of Candidatus Krumholzibacteriia bacterium. Lineage (GTDB taxonomy): Bacteria > Krumholzibacteriota > Krumholzibacteriia > JBHHXQ01. The sequence goes on along the minus strand of JBHHXQ010000083.1, from coordinate 6,478 downwards.
TGGGGATCCGCGTAGCAGGCGCGACAGCGCGGTTCGTAGGCGTCCGCGGCACCCACCACGACTCGCTCGGTGCTCTCGGTGATGCGCTGGGAGCGCAGCGCAGGCTGACCGCATTTCACGCAGATCGCGCGCGTCTTGGTGATGTACTCGGCCACGGCGAGGAGCTGCGGAACGGGCTCGAACGGCTGCCCCCGGAAATCCTGGTCCAGCCCCGCAACCACCACCCGCACGCCGGAGTCGGCCAGCCGCTCGCAGACTTCCACGAGATCGGGATCCAGGAACTGCGCCTCGTCGATGCCGACCACCTGCGTGTCCGGCTTCAGGCGCTCGAGAATGTCGCCGGCACGCGTGATGCGCTCCGATCGGATCCGCTGATCGCTGTGCGACACCACCTCTTCCTCCGAGAAGCGGTTGTCGATCGTCGGCTTGAACACCTGCACGTTCTGCCGGGCGATCTGCGCACGACGCAACCGGCGGATGAGCTCTTCGCTCTTGCCGCTGAACATGCTGCCGGCGATCACTTCGATCCAGCCGTGTCCGGAGATGCGATCGGGTGGCGTGTGCATGGCATCAAGGTAGCACCGCGGATGCGCGGTCGTCCACCGGCGAGCTCGCAGCACTCGCGGTCGAGAAAGAAGCTCCTCCGCCGACGCGGAGGAGCTCATGTGGTGGAGGCGGCGGGAATCGAACCCGCGTCCGAAGATCCATCCTCGAAGGAATCTACGTGCGTATCCCGGCTATTGATCTCGCGACGCGGCTCTCCACCGGGCGGGATGACCGTGTCGCCAGTCCCGTTGATCTCGCCGCTCGCCCTGGGACCCGGACTCGCGGCCAGCCGCAAGTGAATGACGCCGAGTCTCCATCCCCTGCAGCACGAATGGAGCCGACGAGCCTAAACGATGTTAGGCCGCGAAAGCCAACTGTTCGTCAGCTGTGTTTTCCCACTTGTTTTACGAGCCAGTGGAACCTCGGCACGCATCCAACGATTCAGCGATCCCGTCGAAGCCATTCGCCCCCTTCCGTCTGTCCGTATCGAAGATAGCCCAGGGGCCGCGCCCCGGCAAGAGCGGCGTGGGACCGGAGCGCGCCGTGGCTTCCGCACACGCCTGGGCGTGACAGCGGGGCGGGCCTCGGAGCGGACGGGGGCCGTCCCCTCGGAGCGGAGCGAGCGCACGAACCGCCACACCGCCGGGGGCCCGCCCGGTCGGCCTCAGCGAAACTGGAAGGACTGCATCACGAAGGTGAGATCGTTCAGGAGCGCATCCGTGACCGCGCGGGCCTCGGGAGCTTGATCGACGGGATAGGCCAGCAGGCCGAGGAGTTCCAGAATGTCCTCGTGGCGCTCGACCGTCACCGACATGAACATGACCCTCGAGGGGGGATCACCGGCCATGGCCACGACCTCCGACACGGCCTGCCACTGCCGGACGGGATACCCCTTGAGTTCCTGGACCTCCTCCTTCATCACCGTCTCGATGACGTCGTCGAGGTCCTTGACGTTGAAGAAACCGGCCAGTTGATCGCGGCGGCGGCGGACGACATCGGCGATTCGCGGGACGCTCTCGCGGGGCCACACGTAGAGACGCACGGTGGCCTTGCCCGGTTCGTGCAGGGCGCTCACGTAGGGGCCACTGGGAACGGTGGGCTCGCGCCGAAACGACCACCCCGAGGATTCGGGGAGGAGAAACCCCACCCCCAGCGAGTCGCTGAGGAACTGTCCCGCCTGCACGAACTCGGGATCGCTCTGCACGGCGCTCTCGGGCCCGCGGCGCAGGAGGGTCACCGCCAGCACGATCACGGCAATGGCGCCCAAAGCCATCAGGATCGCACGCTTCATCTGTTCTCCGGAACCGGTTCCTGAAGACGCGCGCGACGCGTCGTGTCACGTTGGAGGGATTGGTGCGCCGCCCAGGACTCGAACCTGGAACCTCCTGATTAAGAGTCAGCTGCTCTACCAATTGAGCTAGCGGCGCGACCGCCACGAGAACGACGTTGCGGATGCAACGGCGTGGCACGCTAGCACACGGCCTGGGGCCTGTCAAGAAAGCCCCAGGCTCGCTGCCGCTGCAAGGGCCGAGGCAGTGTCGCTCAGAACGGCAGGTCGTCGTCCGAAGCCGTACTGCTGACCGGAATGTCCGGAACATCCTGGCTCGCCGCCTGCGGACGCGCGTCATACTCCGGAACGGCCTCCGGGGCGTCGCTCGGGCGGCCGAGCATCTGCATGACCAGGGCGACCACCTCGGTGGTGTACCGCTTGTTGCCCGACTGGTCGTCCCAGGATCGCGTCTGCAGCCGCCCCTCGATGTAGACCGGACGCCCTTTCTTGAGGTACTTGCCACAGATCTCGCCGAGCTTCCCCCAGGCCACGATGTTGTGCCACTCGGTGCGCTCCTGCTGCTCGCCGTTCTTGTCGTTCCAGCGCTCGTTCGTGGCAATGCGGAAGTTCGCCACGGCCGTTCCCGAGTTCGTGTACCGCAGCTCCGGATCGGCTCCCAGGTTTCCGATGAGGATCGCCTTGTTTACGCTCGCCATGCCCTCTCCTCTCCAAGCTCCACGCAGCCGCTGCGTGGCGTCGTCTTCACACGTTGGTTGGAACGATACTAGGAAGCGTTCCACGTAGCGTCAAGTCGACCGCAAGAGACGCGCCGCTCCGAAAAGCCCCTGCCAGCGCAGCTTGCATCTCCGCAGGCGTCACGCCGGTTCACAGAGGATGTCCACGACACGTACGGTGTCGCGCAGGTCGTCGAGGACGACGTCCGGCCGACAGCCCGCCAGCGTCTCGCGGTCGTGGCGCCCGGTGGCCACGGCCAGCGTACGGGTGCCGTTGGCGTGGCCGCCCGCCACGTCGTCCGGCGTGTCGCCGATCACCCACACCTGGCGCGGCGCCAAGCCCCCGTTCGTGCGCCGGGCGAAGCGCCGCGTCGCCAGAGCCACGAGATCGGCGCGCTCGCGCGCATCCGAGCCGAACGCCCCCGCTTCGAAGAAGTGCGCCAGGCCGCCGGCCTCCAGCTTGAGCCACGCCGTGCGCTCGAGATTCCCGCTCACCACTCCGAGGAGCGCGTCCCGGCGCCGGGCCAGGGCCCCCAGGAGCAGCCGCACGCCGGGCTTGACCTCCACGGCACCCGGATCGCGAAGCAGGATCTCGAGCCCGGTCGCGTAGACCGCCTCGAGCGCCTCGAGCCGCCACCGCAGGCGCTCCGCCGGCAGCCCGTAGGCCCGGGCCATTTCCTCGAAGAGGATCGGGTCGGTCTTGCCGTGCGGGAGGATCTCTGCCGGCCGTGGGTCGAGCCCGAAGACGTGCTGGAAGGCGCCGTGCATGGCGCGCAGCCCACACCCGCGGCTGACCAGCAGCGTCCCGTCGATGTCGAACAGAATCAGTCGGTTCGGTGCCATGTGTCCATCCGGCTCGGTGCCTGCGCCTGGCCCCCGGATCGCCGCCGCCGGCGTCCCCTGCAACCCGCGCGCCTCCAGGGGCGTAGACCCACGGGAAACGATCACCTCAACAGGAGGGGATGGCAGATGGCGGAACTCGTCCTCCTGTTCGTGGGCGGCTTCCTGGTGCTGGGCGCCGTCATGCTGTCGCTCAAGATCCTCGGATGGCTCGTGCGCCTTCTCGTGGCGCTGATCCTTCTGCCGTTCCAGCTGCTGGGCGCCCTCGTCGCGCTTCTCGGCGGTCTTCTCGCCCTGCCGTTCCACCTGATCGGTGGGCTGATCGGGCTCCTGGGGTTGGCCCTCGGCCTGCTCCTGGTGCCGGTGCTGCCGCTGGCCATTGTCGGCCTGGCGATCGTGGGACTGGTGCACGGGCTGCGCGCCGCCCGCCGGCCGTCCGCCCATTAATGCCGCGACCGGGTGATTCTGCACCTGCGCGACCTGACGCGCGGCGTCCTCGAGACGAAGACCAAGTTCACCCGGTCGGGGCACTTAGCCCTCCCCGTGCTCCTGCAGGAAACGCTCGGCATCGAGCGCCGCCATGCAGCCCGTTCCTGCCGCTGTCACCGCCTGCCTGTAGACCCGGTCGGCCACGTCGCCGGCCGCGAAGACCCCCGGAACGCTGGTGCGTGTGCTGTACGGCTGCACCTCGATGTAGCCCGTCTCGTTCATGTCCAGCTTGCCCTCGAACAGCTTGGTGTTCGGCCGGTGCCCGATGGCGATGAACAGCCCCTGGGCCGGGAACTCGCGCTCCTCCTTCGTCTTGACGTTCTGCAGGCGAACCGCCGTGACCTCCTTCTTCTCGGGATCGAGAACGTCGGTAACCACCGAGTCCCAGATGAAGTCGATCTTCGGATTCTTCATGGCGTGCTCCTGCATGATCTTCGAAGCGCGCAGCTCGTCGCGGCGGTGCACGACCGTCACCTTGGACGCGAACTTGGTCAAGAAGGTCGCCTCCTCCATGGCGGTGTCCCCGCCCCCCACGACGACGAGTTCCTTGCCCTTGAAGAAGAAGCCGTCACACGTGGCGCAGGCCGAGACGCCGTGGCCCATGAGCGCCGTTTCGGACGCAAGCCCGAGAAGCATGGCGCTGGCGCCCGAGGCGATGATCAGCGTCTTCGTGCGGATCTCCCGGTCGCTCGACCAAGCGGTGAACGGCCGCTGGCCCAGGTCGACCCTGGCGGCCTCGTCGTTGACGATGCGAGCGCCGAAGCGCTGGGCCTGCAGGCGAAACTGCTCCATCAGCTCGGGCCCCATGATGCCGTCCTTGAACCCCGGGTAGTTCTCGACGTCCGTGGTGATGGTCAGCTGCCCACCCGGCTGCAGACCTCCGATGACGACGGGTTCGAGGTCGGCACGTGCCGCATAGATGGCAGCCGTGAGACCCGCCGGCCCCGACCCGATGATGAGGACCTTCTCGACTCGCTCCATGCCTTCCGTTCCAGTGTTCAGGATCCCACGAGTTGATCGCGTCAGGCATCGTGAAACACTATATAATCCCGGCCTTTGGAACGAACCGGTCGCGGATGCGGCGAGTTCCTCCCGTTCGGCGGTGTGGATTGCAGGCAGAGCGCAGCATATCAGAGGCCCTGCCGGCCAGCAACGGCACCTCGGCGCCCGGCACCGACGCTGCCGCCACGCGGCCCCACGCCGCGCCGGCAGGCACCGACCCCGACAGCTTCTGCGTCATCATCCCCACGCTGCACGAGGCCGGAATCATCTTCGAAACCGTCTCGCACGCGCGCAGCTTCCCGGACGTCGCCGAGGTCGTCGTGGTCGACGGCGGCAGCGGGGATGGCACGGTCGACAGGGCGCTGTTGGCAGGAGCCCGGGTGCTCCGCGCCCCGCGCGGGCGCGGCTCGCAGATGAACGCCGGCGCCCACGCCAGCCGCGCGCCCAATCTGGTGTTCCTGCACGCCGACTGCCGGCTGCCCCGCACGGCCTTCACGGCCATGCGCAGCGTCTTTGCCCGCGGCCACCAGGCCGGCGTGTTCGCGATCGACTACGGCTCGCCGCACCTGCTCCTGCGCCTCGTCGCGGCGCTCTCGAGCCTGCGGACCCCCTGGACGCAGTTCGGCGAGGCAGCACTGTTCGTGCGCCGCGAGCACTTCAGCGCCGTCGGCGGCTTCCCCGACTGGCCCTTCTTCGAGGACGTGGAGGTCCTGTCGCGCCTGCGCCGCCGCGGCAAGCTGGGACGCGCGGACGGACGGGTGCTGGCCTCGCCGCGGCGCTACGAGAAGCGCGGCGTCTGGCGCCAGCAGCTCCTCAACCTGCTCCTCTACACCCTGTTCCGCTTCGGCATCCCGCCCCATCGACTGCTCCGCCTCTACGAGGGTGGGAGGTTGGCCCGGCGGGTGCCGGAGAAGCGCGGCTCGGCGTGATGATCGATCGCGGGGTCCGCTCCTGCACGCGCATCCGGCGCTCTCCGTCGGCACCTCGCCCTGTTTCGGCCTGCGCGCCGGCGCCGACGGGCGCGTGACTCAGCACCGACCGATTCTTCACGTCGAGCCGCGGCCGTTGTCGGCCTGCCGGAGAAGCCCGCGTCGACCCGGCACTCGCCGGCCCGGGCTCGAGAAGGAAGGTCGAGGAGGTGGATGCAGAAGGGCATGCCGGTTGTCCGCCGGCGAGTCGCTGGATCCACGCCAGACCGGAAGCGGCGCGGGTCAGACCTCGAGGGCGGCGTCGGGGCGTTGTTTGACGCGCAGGAGGACGAGTGTGACGTCGTCCCCCGCCTCGCCCTCCCCTTGCCAGTCGCGGATCCTCTCGATGATGGTTTCCTGCAGCTGCTTCGGGGCGAGTTTGCAGTTGCTGCACAGCAATTCCGCCAGACGCTCCTCACCGAACTGCTCGCCCATCGGACCGACCGCCTCGGTGATGCCGTCGGTGTACAGGCAGACCAGATCTCCGGGCTGCACCTGCACGGCCACGGCTTCGTACACCTGATCGGGGAACGGCCCCAGCATGAGCCCGCCCGCCCGCAGCCACTCGACACGCCCCTCCCGCACCAGCGCCGCCGGATTGTGCCCGGCGTTGCAGTAGACGATGCGCC
>JBHHXQ010000082.1:0-11078 GCA_046757105.1 Candidatus Krumholzibacteriia bacterium | reverse complement strand
CCGCGCGCGAGCCCCGAGCGCGTAGCCGCCGTCGCCGAGCAGCGAGAGCATCTCGCCGTCGACCACGCGCGCGTTCGCCGTCCAGATGCGTCCCTCCGCCGGATCGACGATGCGCGGGTACTCGGCCGGGGTCAGGGTGCCGTCCCAGCCGCGGCTCCCGTCGGCCCACGAGCTCGGCCGGCGGCCGTCGAGCCCGAAGCGGCGCGGCAGCAGCCCCATGATCGTCCAGGCGATGCGGCCGCTGCGATCGGCCATGACGCAGTTCTGCGCCGGGATCCCGGTGCGGTTGGCGACCTCGAGCGCCTCCTCGATGTTGCGCGTCTGCTCCATCTCGACGAGACCGAGGTTCACGGCGTTGTCGTCGTGCGCCACCCAGCGCAGCACGCGCATGCGACCCGCATGATCGCGGTCCACGACCGGTCCCCAGATGCTCTCGAGCACCACGAGCGTATCGTCCTCGCCTCCCCTGACGTGGATCACTTCGACATGGCGCTCGAGCGCGCGCGGGCCGTCCGCTGTCCCGTACATGAGCTCTGCATCGTCGGCGAAATCGAGGAGCACGAGATCGGAGGCGTCGACGTTGCTGTTGGTGAACGTCCAGGCGACGTCGCCGTTGCTCCCGACGACCAGGGCCGGCGTCCCGGGCAGCGTGACGCCGGTGACCACACGCGCGGTTCCGTGCACGTCCGGGTACGCCATGGAGGCGCGGTACCAGATGTTCGGGACTGCGAGGTCGAGATGCATGTCGCCGGCGAGGAGAGCTCCAGCGTCCGCCGTGCGGCTCCCTGCCACCGCCCAGCTGTTGCTTCCCGCGACGTTCCGTCCGTCTCCGAACCCGCCCAGCAGCGGGTTCACGACGTCGCCGAGCTCGGCGGGCGCGGATGGAGGACCAGACGGGTCGCGTGCGAGGTTCGGGTACCCGGAGGAACCGGGTGGGCCGGATTGCGCACCTCGAGGCTGCTCGTACGGCTCGCGCCGCGCTTGCCGGCGCAGGTCGTACACCTCGGGCCCCGGGACGCTCGGCGTCTTCTCGGCGTATCCGGCCACGGGTGCATCCCATGCGGTGCCGCGCGCGGCCAGGAAGTCGGCGAGCTGCAAGGGCAGCACGTCGTACAGGAGACCGACCGCCGACTCGCGGCTGCCGTTCGCGGGCTGCAGATCGATGTACATGGCCAGCACGGCCAGGACCACGTCCTCGGCCTGCCAGGGCCGCGGCTGGCTGCGGAGAAGCAGATACTCGAAGGGCGGCGCACTCAGGGAAGACAGGCCGGCATTGACTCCGCCCGTGTAGGCGTCGATCAGCTCGCGCATCGCCATCCGGAGCAGGATGCTGCGCGCCACGTTCCGGAACCGGTGCACGCGGATGTCGCGATCGGTGCCCAGGACGGCGGGGCCGATGAGCTCGGCCAGCTCGCCGGCAGCGGCGCGCCGCAGCAGGTCCATCTGGAAGAAGCGCTCCTGCGCGTGGAGGAAGCCGAGCGCGAAGGCGACGTCGCGTCGGCTCTCGCCGCGAATGGTCGGGATCCCGAGCGCGTCGCGCTCGATCGTGACGGCAGCGCCCAGGCCGTCGGCGCGCAGCTCGCCGTCGAGCCGGGGCAGACTGCCGGACAGGCGGCCGCGCAACCAGATCCCGCCCGCCAGCAGGGCCAGCAGCAGGGTGATCAGAACGCCCCCCGCGATCCTCAGGACCCGCCTGCGGCGTTCGCGCCGCCGGTCCCGCGGCGGAAAGAGATCCGGCGTGGAGCGCAGCGTCGTCCTCACCAAGTGTCTCTCCAAGGACGCGGCCGTGCCGAAGCAGCCGCGCCTCTCCGATCGATCGCTGAAGATGGGGACCCTCGTGAACGGCCGGCAGCGGGCCGTCCACCTGGGTCGGGGCCGCAGGCTATGAACCTTGCAGCCTCCCCCGGCGGATGTCACGCCCGAACCCGGCCGATGTCGCCGGCCGGCGGCGACGGATCGGGCGCCCTGGCCGTTTTGACCGGATCGAACCCTTTCTGGTACGATGGAAACCTACCGTTCAGGGGCACCTTCGACACCGCGGGCGCGATGCGGAACCCGGTCGTCGTCTCGGCGGCGGGTTCGCCGGGAAGGGACTTCGATCGGATTGCGGGCACCCGCCTGGGATTCAGTCGCAGAACGAGTCGAACGGGGCATGATCCCGGTGCTCCTGGTCGGGCTCCTGAGCGCCGGCTGTGACGCCCCCGATGCCCCCACCGTTCCCACGACACCCGTCCTCGCAGCGGATCGCACCCCGGAGAAGGCCGACCGCGGGCCGCGCTGGGTCGCGCATCCGCGGCGCTTCGTGTCCGGTCTGCGCGTGGCATCGCTCGTGATCACGCCCAGTCGGATGCTGGCGACGACGCTCGGGGCCGACCAGGACAAGATCGTTTCGATCAACGAGTACGGCGGTGTCCAACCCTTCGGCGCCGGCTTCGAGGCGCCGGCCGACGCCGTCTGCCACCTCGAGGTGTCGTCGGGCCTCGTCGAAGGATTCCCCGAGGACGAGGTCTATGTGAGCCTGGGACGCGACATCTGGCGACTGTCCCCGGTCGCTTCGGAAGCCGAGATCGCGGCCACGCTTCCGGGAAGCGCAGGGGATGTGACCGGTTTGTGTTTCGACCGCAGCGGCGATTTCGACTTCGGGTTGCTCATCCTGGTCGAGAGCGGCGCGGTCCATCGCCTGCTCCCGGACGAGCCGGTCGGGCGCATCGGCTTCGTGGGTCCCGGAGGATGGGGGCCGAGCGTGGCGTCGGCCCACTCCGGTGCGCACGCGGGGCAGCTCCTGGTGGCGTTTCCGTCGACGGGCCAGGTGCGTGCGTTGAGTCCCGAAGGAAGCGTCACGTTCGTCACCGGGTGGTCGGGCGTCTCGGGTGCGCTGGCGATTCCCGACACCCCGTACACGTTCGCACGCACCGGCGGCATGCTGTTCGTGGCCGTCGAGACGGGAGAGATCTACCTGTTCTCGGCGCAGGGCTTGGCGGGCCACGCCGGCGAGCTGTTTCTGCCGAGCCTGCACACGTCGGGCAGCGGCCTGGCAACCCAGCGGGGCTCGAGCTATGCGCTCCGGGGATTCAGCCGGCACATGGGAGCGGAGCTCGTGGCGGCCTTCGTGCAGCGGCCTGCGATCACCACGGTCGAGATGGACCTGCGTCCGGGTGTCGCGGTCAATCGCCTCACTCTGGGTTCGACCTCGGCGGTTCCCGTGGGCATTCTGTCCTCCCCGTACTTCTCGCCGCGAGAGCTGGACGCCCCGGGTGCGCGTCTGGCGGGCGCTGCACCCGTGCCCTCCGGCAAGCGCGCGCTGGGCAGATTCTCCGACCTGAACGCCGACGGCGAGCCGGACCTGACCCTCTACTTCCGCCCTTGCGACATGCAGCTCGACGTCGGGACGACGACCGTGGTGCTGGACGGCGCGACGTTCGCGGGCGAGCCCGTGCGCGGCAGCGACCGGGTGCAGGTGTGGAGCCCCTGAGACCGGAGTGCGGCGGCGCGAACATGAGGCTCGACCTCTTCCTCAAGAAGACACGGCTCATCCGCCAACGCACGCTGGCCAAGGAGATGTGCGAGGCTCGCGCGGTGTCGCTGAACGGCAAGACGGCCAAGCCGGGCCAATCGGTGCGACCGGGTGATCGAGTCCGCCTGCAGCTTCCGCATCGCGACGTCGACGTACGCGTTCTCGACCTGCCGCGCGGCAACGTCGCACGCCGTGACGTCGAGCGCTACATCGAGGTGCTGCGCGACGAGCGCATCGACCACGTCACGAGGGTCTTCGGACCCGACGCCCCCGAGGATCCTCCGGACCCGGATGTGGCTCCCCCCGCGGTCGATCCTTCGGCCTGACGTTGCCGGAGTCTCCGTGCACGCCGGAGGGTCGAGCTGTTTCCTGACGGTCCTTATCCCTGGACAGCGTCGGGGGCCTGTGCTCAACTTCGAAGTTCGTCCCGGGGTCGCGCCGGTGGTCTCCGATCGGGGCGGTGGGCGTGAGGATGTGAGGTCATGAAGGATGCCACGCGGGGAAGGGTCCGGGATCGTCATCCCATCGTCAGCCTGTACCACGTGTCAAAGCGTTACAGGGGGCGGACGGCGCTTCACGATCTCACTCTGCACGTCCAGCACGGCGAGTTCATCTTCTTGGTGGGGCCGAGCGGGGCCGGCAAGTCGACCCTTCTGCGGCTCGTCTACATGGAGGAACTCCCGAGCCAGGGTCAGGTGACCGTGGCCGGGTTCGTGAGCACACGCATGCGGCGCAGTCGCATCCCGCTCCTGCGGCGCAAGGTCGGGCTCATCTTCCAGGACTTCAAGCTGCTCGAGGATCGCAACATCTTCGAGAACGTCGCCTTCCCACTCTACGTCACCGGCGCCAATCGCGGCTACATCCGCAGGACGGTGCTCGACCTGATGGCGCGCGTCGGGCTGTACCAGAAGCGCAACAACCGCCCGCGCGAGCTCTCGGTCGGTGAGCAGCAGCGCGTGGCCATTGCGCGCGCGCTCGTCAACTCGCCCTACGTGCTCCTGGCCGACGAGCCGACCGGCAACCTGGATCCGGTGGTCGCTCGCGAGATCCTCAAGCTCCTGTTCAAGATCAACATCGTCGGCACGGCGGTGATCATGGCCACGCACGATCACGAGCTCGTGCGGAAGTACGGGCAGCGCATCGTGCACATCGAGCAGGGCGAGATCGTCCAGGACGAGAGAGCCTTCGACCGCTGGAGCCGGGGCAACGACGCGTCGGTCCCGGGTGGTCCGCGCGTCGCCGAACCGGATGCAGAGAGCGTCACATGGGGCGGACCGCGTGCTTCGGGGGAGTGAGTGCGGATGTTCACCGACAGTCAGATCCGCTACTTGACGCGCGAGTCGCTGAACTCCTTCCGCCGCATGAAGGGCATCAGCGTGATCTCGACGCTCATCATGAGCGTGGCGCTGATGATGCTTGCGCTCTTCACGCTGGTGACGGTGAACCTGCAAGCGGTGGCCCGCGCCTTCCAGGGCGAGATCGAGGTCGTCGCGTTCCTGGAGGACGGCCGCAGCATCGAGCAGATCCAGGACGTGCGACAGCGCCTCCTCGAGCATCACGGTGTCGAAAGCGTTTCGTACGTCTCGAAGGCCGCTGCCATGCAGGAATTCCGGGCGCAGCTCGGCACGGACAGCGACCTCCTCGAGGTGCTGGAGGAGAACCCGTTGCCGGCATCACTGCGCGTTCGCGTCGAGGAGTCCGCCCGCACCTCGGAGAAGCTGGAGATGACGGCGGCGTGGTTGCGCGAGATGCCCGGCGTGGAGGAGGTGCGCTACGGCGATCAGTGGGTGCAACGCCTGGAGCGCTACGTGCACGCCTTCCTGCTGCTCGATCTTCTCATTGGCGGCATCGTCGTCGCTTCGGCGCTCTTCGTCATCTCGAACACGGTGCGCCTCACGGTGCTCGCGCGCGAGCGCAGCATCGAGGTCATGCGTCTCGTGGGCGCCACCGATTGGTTCATTCGCACGCCCTTCCTCATGGAGGGAGCGATCCAGGGCGGTGCAGCCGCGGCGCTCGCGATGGCCGTGCTGTGGGCGGTGCACGATTATGCGACACGCTTCGTGGGGCCGCTCGTCTTCTACGACGGCGCGCAGATCGCGGGTTTCGTCGCCCTATGCGCGATCGTGAGCGCCATGGGCAGCCTGACGTCCCTGCGCCGCTTCCTTCGGATCTGACATGTCCCCGCATCGACGCGCAGGCGCCATGACCCGTCGCCCGAAGCCCGGCGGTTCGACTCGCACCTCGTCCCTGGGGGTCTGTGCGCGCGTCGGGCTCCGCACCGGCCGCCTCGTCGCGTTGCTGTGCGTTCTTGCGGTTCCATCCGCGACGCCGGCGCAGAATGCAGGCGGGGATTCGCTCGCAGCCTACGAGGAGCAGATCGAGGCGCAGGAGAAGCAGCTCGAGAAGCTGCGCTCGCAGATCCAGGACCTGCGCAAGCGCGACCAGGAGCTCAAGCAGGAAGAGGTGGGTACGCTCAAGCAGCTGAAGATCCTCGACAAGGAGGTGGCGCTCACGACCGAGCTGCTCCGCAGGCTGGAGGCCAAGCAGCGCCGCCTGGAGGCGCAGCTCGAAGGCGTGCGAGCCGAGCACGGGCGCGCCGCCGAGATCCTCGGCGAACGCAAGGCACGTCTCGCGAGGACGCTGCGTGCGATGTACGTGCGCGGCTCGGCGAACGCCGCAGAGGTGCTGCTGCGCACGCGCAGCCTCCGTGACGCGCTCACCCGCTTCAAGTATCTCGGGTTCATGGCACGCAACAACGAACGTCTCCTGCTCGAGATCCGCCAGCAAGAGACGTATCTGGCCAGGACCAGTGCGCAGCTGACCGAGAGCCTTGCCGAGGTGAGTGCCACCGCCACCGAAACCGAAAGCGAGAAGCAACACCTGGACGAGAGCCGGTCGGTCCGCAAGAGCACGCTCCGGCGCGTCCGGCAGCAACGTGACGAGTACCAGAAGTCGCTCCAGGATCTGGCGGCGTCCGAACGAGAAGTGCAGGGTTTGATCACGGCCCTCGAGAGGAAGCGCGAGGCCGTCCTGTCGGACGAGGGAACGCCGGAGCTTCAGGATGTCGGGTTCACGCGGCTGCGCGGGCGCATGCCCTGGCCCGTCGTCGGCAAGATCAAGACGCGCTTCGGCCAGCACCGTCATCCGAAGCACGCCACGGTCACCTTCAACAGCGGCATCGAGATCGCTGCGCTGGAAGGTGAGCTGGTGCGCAGCGTGGCACGCGGCCGCGTCGAGTACGTCTCGTGGCTGGACGGCTACGGCCGCACCATCATCGTCAACCACGGCGGTGGTTACTACACCGTCTACGCTCACCTCGCGGACGTCCTCGTGGCCGAGAGACAGAGCGTCGCTCCGGGCCAGGCCATCGCACACGTCGGCGACACCGGCTCCCTCGACGGCCCCATGCTCCACTTCGAGATCCGCGCCCGCGCCAAACCCGTCGATCCCCTGCGCTGGCTCGCCCGCTAGAGCCGCGACCGCGGCAGAGCAGGCGCCGCGCGATCCTCGGCGTCCCAGGCGTGGCAGCGTGTAGCGCGACAAGGCTTGAGCGGCGTCGGCCGGCTTCGTATTCTAGGTGCCCGTCGCTCCTTCGGACCCGGGAGCGCGCGAAGGGTGGGCATGCAGTTCGGGGATTTCGGACAGCCGAGGCTCGAGAAGCTCCTGCGGGACCTGCTGCTGCGGCACCGCCTCGCGGGGTCGTTCCTGTTCGACGGGCCCTCCGGCGTCGGGAAGGAGGCGCTGGCCGTCGAGCTGGGGCGGCTGCTCAACTGCGAGCGCCACGCCAGCTGCGCGCCGCGCGGCCTGTTTCGCGCGCCGCCCGTCGTTGCCGACGGCGACGCCTGCTCGTCGTGCCGGCGGTTCCGGAGCCTGCAGCACCCCGACCTGCATCTGGTCTTCCCGGTGCCCAGTCGATTCCGGGAGAACGAGGCGAAACCGGACATCCAACCGCGGGAGGACTTCCGGGAGCGCCGCCCGGACAGCGTGCGCGAGGTCCTGGCGGGCAAGGCGATCGACCCCTGGCACAAGCCGATGTTCGACCGCCCGGTGGGGATCCACGCCGACGTGCTGCGCGACGTCATCCTGCCCGCCGTGCAGCGGCGTCCGGTCGAGGCAAGCATGAAGGTGATCATCCTCTCGGACGCGGATCAGATGGCGTTCGGCATCGGCAATCTGCTTCTCAAGACGCTCGAGGAGCCCCCGGCGGACTGCCTCCTCGTCGTCACGAGCGCCGTGCCGGACCGCCTGCTGCCGACGATCCGCTCGCGCTGCCAGCGCCTGACGTTCACGCCGCTGGCAGCCGACTGGATGGTGCCGCGTCTCGAGCTGCTTCACCACGCCGAGCCAACCGAGGCGCGTATCGCGGCGTCGATGTCCCAGGGAAGCATGCTGGGCGCGGGCCGCTTCCTGGGCGGCGCTCTCAAGGGGGTGCGCGAGCGTGCCTTCGAGATCATGCGGGCGGCCGCCGACTGTGAGGTTCTGGATCTGTTGCAGCTGGCGGCGTCGACGACCCAGGAGTACAGCGGACGGCGGCAGCTGCTTCCGGTCCTGCTGCACATGGTGGCGCTGGTGGCGCGCGACACCCTGATGCTGGTCGAGGGGGCCTCTGTCGCGCTCGTCAACGAGGATCGCCGCCGCGAGCTGCAGCAGCTGGCGAGGGCTTTCGGTTCGGAGGGCCTGCGCACCGTGATCTGCCAGGCCGAGGAGGCCGAGCGACAGCTCGCCGGCTACGCGCACGCGGAGCTCACGCTGGGCTCGCTCTTCATCGGGCTGGCGCGCGAGAGCGACAAGGCGCGCGCCCTGGCAGGGCGCGACTGACCTCGCACGCCCGAGGGGGCGCGGCGAAGGAGGCGGCATGCCGACGCAGGCCCGGAAGTTCTACATCACCACCGCCATCGACTACGTCAATGCAGCCCCGCACATCGGGACGGCCTACGAGAAGGTCGCTGCGGACTTCATCGCGCGCTCGCGCCGCCTCATGGGATACGACACGCGCTTTCTCATGGGCAACGACGAGCACAGTGTCAACGTCGCGCGCGCCGCGGCCGACCAGGGCCTGTCCCCGCACGACTACTGCGACCGGATGGAAGGCAAGTTCCGCGAGGTCTGGGAGCACCTCGAGATCTCGTTCGACGACTTCGTGCGAACGACGCAGCCGCGGCACCGGCACGCCGTCCGGGCCATCTTCGAGGCCATCCACGCAGCCGGAGACATCTACAAGGGCAAGTACGAGGGCTACTACTGCGAATCGTGCGAAGCCTTCAAGCAGGAGAAGGAACTCGCCGGCGGCAAGTGCCCGATCCACAAGCGCGAGCCCACCTGGCTGGTGGAGGACAACTACTTCTTCGCACTGTCGCGCTTCCAGGACCGCCTGCGCCGGCACATCCAGGAGCACCCGGAATTCGTGCAGCCGCAGATCCGCCGCAACGAGGTGCTCAACGTCGTCGAAGGTGGCCTCGAGGACATCTCGGTGTCGCGAAGCGGCGTCGAGTGGGGCATCCCGCTGCCCATCGACCACAGCCAAGTGGTCTACGTGTGGTTCGACGCGCTCATCAACTACATCTCGGCGCTCGAGTTCCCGGACGACCCGCACGGCCTCGTGGAGCGCTACTGGCCTTGCGACCTGCACGTCATCGGCAAGGACATCACGCGCTTCCACTGCATCATCTGGCCGGCGATGCTCCTGAGCGCCGGCATCCCGCTGCCGCGCTCGGTCTGGGCGCACGGCTTCGTCTCGGTGAGCGGGGAGCGGCTCTCGAAGTCGCTCGGCAACGTCATTCCACCACGGGATGCCACCGCGCGCTTCGGCGTCGACGGCTTCCGCTACCTCTTCCTGCACGAGGTGCCGTTCAATCGCGACGGCGACTTCTCGTGGGCGACGTACACCGAGCGCTACAACGCCGATCTCGCGAACGATCTCGGGAACCTGCTGTCGCGCACGCTTGCCATGGTGAAGCGCTACTGCGGCTCCGAAGTTCCGGCACTCGACACGTGCGACGCGCGCGACAAACCTCTCCTGGACGTTCTCGAGAAGGCGGTCCGGGACTATCTGTCACAGCTCGAGGAGTTCACCATCCACGGTGCTCTGGCCTCGGTGTGGACGACGATTCAGACCGCCAACCGCTACATCGAGGAGAACAAGCCCTGGGAGCTGGCGAAGAGGCCCGAGGAGCGCGGACGTCTCGAGTGCGTGCTGCGCAACCTGCTCGAGGTGCTGCGCCACGTGAGCATCATGATCTACCCGGCGATGCCGGCGAAGGCGGTCGAGATGCGCAAGCAGCTCGGGCTCCCGCACGATTTCTCGGAGCTGCGCTATGCCTCCGAGCTGCAGCTCGGGGTTCGCGAGTGGTCGCGCGTGGAGCCGGGAGCCGGCCTCTTCCCGCGCCTCGAAGCGGCGGCGAACGGGTAGAATGGCCGCACCAGCCGAGCGGATTCTCGACCCACCACCGACCCGAAGACCCCCACGACAGAGTGTCCGGCGCTTCGTTCGCCTGGTGTCATCGCGTCACTCGCCCACGCCTTCCCGGCCCTGCGCACTCTTCGGCCTCGGATCCCAAGTGCTTGCCGGGCGGGCGCTTGCTGCATCTCGGCTCATGCGGTCGGACTTGGCATGCGACGTGCCCGCATGATGGACAGATCGCGCTTGGGGCGCTGGTGCTCAGCGAGCATCTCTTGGGCGCGATCGTTCGGGCCGTCATCGCCGGGGGGCCTCGGGCAGACTCTCCCTCCGCTGCCCGCAGGCCCCACCCCCCCACCCCATCCCGGGCTCACCGGATCCACAGCGGCATGCGTCGAGGTCTGCAGACTCTGCGTGGTGCGTGTCGGACTTGCATGCACAACGTGTCCCTGAAGGTACGGGATCGCGCTCCGAGAGGCCCGGGGCGCAGTGCTCCGGACGAGGTTAAGTTCCTTTTTCGTGGCGGATTGCGGGGGTGCGACGGGTGCGTGCGCCGCCTGGTACGTCCTGTGCGTTGGTCCAGGGCAGAAACCCGAGGAGAACGAAAGACCTCGGGGAAGAGAACCCGAGAGGAGGTGTCCAAGATGCAAGCGATCGAGATCCTCAAGACGATGGAGACCCGGAACTCGGTGGACGAGTACCTCGGCTACACCATTCACGAGGTGGCCGGCTGGTTCCTGGCGGTCTCGAAGGGCTGGTCGGGCGAGGTCCTCGAAGCGGCCAGCATGCCTCAGATGCGGCGCAAGATCTGGCGCTGGTGGTACCAGCTCGGGACGTGAGACGAGCGATGTTCGAAATGGAGGTGAAGATGAACGAGCTGAACGACATGATCCGCAACTCGACCCGGACCTCTGCGACTGCGGCGCGGATCGATCCCTCCGCCGCCGCTCGCACTTTCCCCGCACTCGTGCTTCTCTCCGTCTGAATCCTCACTGAATCACGAACAAGTCTGCAGTTTGGAACACGGTGACCTGCGGGAACCCGCTTGGGGAGCCGGTCATCGTAGGGCATTTGAAGACCGCACTCCGGGCCAGGTCGTCCCTCCCGTGAATCATTCCTCTGCATCAGCGTACGATCTTCGTGATCCGCGGCATCCGGTCCCCTGAA
>JBHHXQ010000081.1:0-11084 GCA_046757105.1 Candidatus Krumholzibacteriia bacterium | reverse complement strand
GCCAACCATCGGAAGGGAACACCAGAAAACCCTCGCAGGCTTTACCCGCTCTCCTTAGCCAACCTACCAACCTCGGAGGCGCTTGTCAACGGCCTCGGAGTGGTCTTGACGCCCGGCGTCGCCCGTACTCGCTCTGACCACAGGAACGTGAACCCAGCCATCCGGCACCAATCAAGCCGCCCAAGCCGCGGCCCCCCAGACCGTGTATAGGTTCATCTCCCCTTTCGACGATCGTGGAGAGCATGGCAGATCACCTCGTGGGAGCAATCAGCCCATGCTCGAGCGTCCCGAAGTCGGATTGCGCGAGTGTTGCCTCGAGAGAGGATTCCGATCGGCCGACCGTGGCGCGGATCGTCTCTACGGGGCGCAGGCTACCCACGGCTCTTGCGACAGCTGCGCAGGAGCATCCCGCCGGAGCCCTGGAGCGGGGGCGGAGTGGAGCAGGAGGAGAAGGCCGGCGGCCGCCGTGGCCGGTCAATCAAGGGGGAGGTCGGGCCCAAGCCGGGCGCGACGTGGCGCGGGTCTGTCGCCGGCCTCGGTCAGCTTTGCCCAGGGCAGGGGAGCATCCGGAGGCTGGTGTCGGGCGCCCCACCCCGAGAACTGCCCAACACGCTCAACATGACGCTGCCCGGCCTGCGCGGTGAGTTGCTGGTGGTGGCGCTCGGCCAGCACGGCATCTCGCTCTCGTCGGGCTCGGCCTGCAAGTCCGGCTCGCCCTGGCCCACGCACGTGCTGCTGGCGATGGGCAAGAGCGAGGGGGAGGCCCACTGTGCGGTACGTTGCTCGCTGTCGCACGGCACCTCGGTCGGCGACATCGACGCGACGGTGACGGCACTGGAAGACGTGCTCGACGAGATGGAGACGACGGTGCGGTTCCTGCCCTGCAAGTAGCCGCCGCGCGCGAAGGTTTCCTCGAAGTCGGCGGTGTCTTGCGGCGCTCGCGGTGAGCGCAGGTGTCCAGGAGCGCTCCTCGACGCGGGGGAGTGCTCGGAGCGCAGGGGTCGCCGGGCGGTCGCCGCCCCGCGCTCGGGCGTTCACGCGCGCAAGTCCAGACGGGATGGGGGCTTGTGAGGCGGGCCAGCGTCCGCTACTCTTTCCCTACCAACCGCTCGCCGCGTGGAAGATCTCGGTTCAGGGATGGCTCTGGGTTTCGGAGTCGGGCCATGATGACG
This sequence comes from Candidatus Krumholzibacteriia bacterium, assembly GCA_046757105.1. GTDB lineage: Bacteria > Krumholzibacteriota > Krumholzibacteriia > JBHHXQ01. Next base: position 9,912 of record JBHHXQ010000081.1, on the reverse strand, counting down.
GGACCGCAGGTGGATTCGGGGCAGCCCTTCGAGTTCTTGAGGGCCTCGTTCCTCGTGGAGGTCACGCCGTACAAGGCGGCCACGTTGGGGCAGCTGCTGACCGCAGCGACGCTGGCGCCGGACACCTCGCTCTTCTATCACCTGCACCAGGGCTACTTCCGGAGTCCGGACCGATTGCCGGAGTACCCGAACGACTTCGCCTTCTGGGCGCACGCCAGCCTGGGGGACTTCGTCGTCGCCGAGCGGCTCGCGAACCTGAGCCCCACGCGTCACTCCGAGATCGGAGGGGTGCGCCGCGAGATCAGCGTGATCCTGGCCGAGCACCTGCAGGAGAGCGGCGACGGGCGGCGCGTCTCGCCCGAGAGCGAGTTCATCTTCTGCCGGCCCTGCGGCGTGATCTCCCACAGCGGGCGCCGGGCCAAGACGCCGGCCGAATTCGTCGAGCTCCTGGGCGACGTCGAGATCGACGTCATCTTCTACCATCTGTTCACGCCGAAGCTGCTTCGGGGCGCCGGTACGAACGACTTCGCGGCCTGGTTCAGGGACCGCGGCTACGAGCGCCTGGCGGCGCGTCTCGGCGCCTTCGATCCGTATCTCAACAGCCTCGAGGACAACCGGGCGTACATGATCGAGATCATCTCCCATGCGTTGGGCGAGCCCGGTGGAGGGGGAGCCCATGCCTGAGGCGTATCGCGGCATCGCCCCGGACAGCGTGCTGGCCGAGCTGAACATTCTGGCCGAGAGCCTGCAGGGACGCACGTTGCAGCACGTCAACTCGACACGGAAGGGCGGTGGCGTCTCCGAGCTTCTGGCGTGCCTCGTGCCGATGTTCGAGGCGCTGGGCATTCGCACCACGTGGGACGTCCTCGAGGGGACGCCGGCGTTCTTCGACGTCACGAAAACGATGCACAACGCACTGCAGGGCGCGGAGGTCGAGTTCACGCACGAACACCGCGAGATTTACTTGAAGTGCGTGCAGCGGAATGCGCGCAAGCTGGCGCTCGATGCGGACGTGGTGATCGTCCACGATCCGCAGCCGGCGTATCTCGTCGACTACTGCGAGTGCGACCCGAAGCACCTGGTGTGGCGCTGCCACATCGATCTGGCGCAGCCGAACCCACTGGTGTGGAACTTCCTGAAGAAGGCCGTGAGCAAGTACGCCCTGGGCATCTTCCACGTGCCGCAGTTCACCAAGCAGCTGCCGATCCCGCAGGTCCTCGTCCCACCCTCGATCGACCCGCTGAGCGACAAGAACCGCGAGCTGTCGAACGGCGAGATCGACACCGTTCTCGCAGGCTACGGAATCGATCGCAGGCGCCCACTGCTCGTCCAGGTCTCGCGCTTCGACCGCTTCAAGGATCCGCTCGGCGTCATCAAGGCGTTCCGGATGGTGCGCCAGAACTTCGATTGCCAGCTCGTGCTCGTCGGCGGCACGGCCACCGACGATCCCGAGGGAGCGCAGGTGCTGGCCGAGGTGGAAGACGCCGCGGCCGGCCATCCCGACATCTTCGTCCTCTCGCTGCCACCGGACAGCGACTTCGAGATCAACGCGTTGCAGCGGGCCGCCACGGTGATCCTGCAGAAGTCGACGCGCGAAGGGTTCGGTCTCACGGTGACCGAGGCCATGTGGAAGGGGAAGCCGGTCATCGGCGGCGCCGCGGGGGGCATCCCGGCCCAGATCATCGACAAGGTGACGGGATTCCTGGTGCACTCGGCCGAAGGGGCGGCGTTCCGGCTGCGCTATCTCCTGAGCCACCCACGGGCGGCCAAGCGCATGGGCAAGCGCGGGCGCGAGCACGTGCGCCGGAACTTCCTCATCACCCGGCACCTGCGAGACTACCTGCTGGTGATGCACAGCGTGCTGCACGGCTGTCCCGAGACGCCCATCTGGCTGCTCGACAAGAGCAAGCGCCCGACCTGAGGAACTGGAAACACACCACGGAGGAGCCACCCGATGCCCGAGATCCGCCAGAACATGGCGACGAAGGAGTGGGTGATCATCGCGACGGCGCGGGCCAAGCGGCCGTCCGAGTTCGTCGCCAGGGCCAAGGACCTCACCGCGGATCGGGCCGAGCGGGAGTCCAGCTGCCCGTTCTGTCCCGGGAACGAAGAGCCGGAGCTGGAGATCTTGCGCATCCCGGACACCGGCTCCTGGAAGGTCCGGGTCGTCCGCAACAAGTATCCGGCTTTGGACACCGGTGGCAATCGTGTGCGGTCCTTCGACGGCGTTCACCGGGCGATCACCGGTGTCGGCCACCACGAGGTGCTGATCGAGTCGCGGCGGCACAACACGTGTCCGGCGTTGGAGTCCCCCGAGGACGTGGCGCTGATGCTCCGAACCTTCCAGGGACGCGGTCGCGCGATGGCCGAGGATCCGCGTGTCGATCACGTCATCTTGTTCAAGAACCACGGGACGGGCGCCGGCACGTCACTGGTCCACCCGCATACGCAGATCATCGGCCTGCCCATCGTGCCGCACGACATCCGCGGGCGCCTGGAGGAGGCGCGGCGGTACTGCGACGACACCGGGCGCTGTGTGTTCTGTCAGATGTGCGCGGACGAGCTGGCGGATGGACGCCGTATGGTCGCGGAAAGCGAGATGTTCGTGGCCTTCGTTCCGTACGCGGCTCCGTCACCCTTCCACATGTGGGCCGTGCCACGCAGGCACGAGTCGGACTTCCTGAAGGCGAGACCCGAGGAGCTCGCGGACCTGGGACGGATCCTGCGCCAGGTGCTGCGCAAGATCTACTTCGGCTTGAACGACCCGGACTACAACTACGTCGTTCGCACCGCACCGCTCCACGACGCCGGGCAGGAGTACCTGCACTGGTACGTCACCATCATCCCCCGGGTCACGAAGGCCGCCGGCTTCGAACTCGGCAGCGGCATGTTCATCAACATCGCCCTCCCCGAGGACAGCGCCGAGTTCCTGCGCTCGGTCCGCGAACCCGAGTGAGGCCATCGTCAAACCTTGATGATCCAGATGCCGTTCACTCTGACGTGACCGCAGTGCTTCCCGTGCGCGTGCCCTTTCATGTAGTACCACCTGGCGTTGTACCGATAGTGCCCGCAACGAGCGGTGTGGACGTGTCCCTTGTGGATGACGACGACCTTGCCGTGCGGATGGTGGTGCACGACACGCGTTCGCGTGTAGGGCCTGCCACACCCCGATGCACCCAACACCACGATCATCAGGAGGACGATCTTCTTGAAGATGTCCTGGAGTCTATTCGTCCGTTTCATGACTCGCTTCTCCCGGCTAGCAGCCCCAACGTGATCTCCGGTGCCCGCTCGACGTGTGCGGGCTCCACGCCCGCAACTCTGCAACGGGCAGACCGTGGACGGCATCGAGGCCGGGGGCGCGCTCCGGAATCGGCGCTGGAGCGGTAGGGTCATGCAAATCAACTGGTTCCGCCGTCCATGCAGACGGCAGGAGTGGGTTCGCGGAGCCTCGCGGGTGCCACGCCCCGGACCGCTGGGTACAGTGGGTGTACCGCAGCGTTCAGCGCTCAGGGAACGCACGGGGCGCTAGTTGTCTTCTGCCGGCAGCTCTCCGTGCTCCCTCATCCAGTTGCTCACGTCGCGCATGCGGCGCCGGAACAGATACGGCGGCTCGAAGCGGATCGGACCGGCGGCCCTCGCGGCCTGCAGGACGACCTGGGCTTCCTCGGGGAAGCCGTTGTCGCCGAAGTGGCTGACGGACTCGGCTGCGAGGCGGGCGCGCACGATCAGCTCGGAGTAGTTCTTCCCGTTGACGAAGAGGTAGGCGAGCGTGCGTCCGTAGCGATCCATCATGTCGGCGCGCAGGATCTCCACCCGGCTGGCGGCGGCGAAGGCACCCCAGGCGAAGCTGGCGGCCTGCCGCCCGAACGACTGATCGAGCGGGATGTTGTGCTCGACGTGCTGCGTCTCTGGGGTGTCGATGCCGAGGATGCGCACCGTCTCCACGTCTCCGTCTTCCCACTGGATGGTCACCGTGTCGCCATCGTCGACCCGGACCCGATCCGGGGGGACGTCGACGCGGACCTTGGACGGACGCTGCTGGCGGCGATCCTCCTCCTGCGCCGCGGCGATGCTGAAGCTCGCGGACAGGAGCAACGCGAAGAGCAGGGCGGATCGAACGACGCCCGGCCGGCTTCTGGGGCACCAGCGGAGCGCTCGGGGCACGTGTCTTGCCGCGGGAGCATTGGGGCCAGGACGGGATCTCGTCATGGGCGTGTCTCCTCGGTTCGGGGGATCCTGGCATTGGGCTTGCGCGGAGCTTACCCTACGGAGCACCCGCCGGTCTTCCGGAACGGATCGTCCCGGGCGACCTGTCGGCGCCCCGGCGTCGCGCGTTCCGTGCGTGTCCCGTCTGCCTCCCCCGGCGTCTCGTCTGTTTGTTGCGGCGCCCCGTCTGGGTCCCCTGGCATCCTGTCGTTTCCGCCGGCGCCTCGTCCGTGGTTCGCGGCCTCCCGGCCGTGTTCTCGCCGCGTCCGGCCCGTCCGCTCGATTCCTTGCAACCTCCGGCGGCCTCGGAGAGTCTTGTAGGTGATCCACTCGCCGGCGAGAGGGGTTTCGACATCCATGGGCTTCGAGGAGCAGCTGGAGCGGGTCCACGCGGATGCCGTGCGGTACGCCCGCGGGCTCTCGGGATCGGTGGCTGACGGAGACGATCTTCTCCAGGAGGCGCTCCTGCACGCCTGGAAGGCCTACCCGCAGCTTCGCGATCCGGCGCGCTTCCGCTACTGGTTGCTGCGGATCATCAGCAACACCCACCGCACGTGGGCGAGACGCATGCAGATCAGGCGATGGTTCTCGCTCGATCATGCAGCGGAGATCCCGGCCCGCGGAGGCCTGGCCTTCGAGGAGAAGGAGATCGTCCGCCAGGCGTTGCGCAAGGTGCCCCGGGTGCAGCGCCAGGCGCTGGTCCTGTTCGAGGTCCTCGGGATGTCCGTCGAGGAGATCGCAAACGTCCAGAAAGCCACGCCTTCCGCCGTGAAGAGTCGCCTGTCACGTGGGCGGATGAGTCTGCGCGACGCGTATCACCGGCTGTCGAGATGGGAGGATCGCCATGCCGTCAAGATCGTCGAAGCAGGTTGACCAAGGGCTTCGCGAGCTCTCGCAGGAGGTCCCTCCTCCCGGCCACATGCAGCAGATGCTGGCAGGCGCCAGGCGGCGGGCAGACAGGAGGAGGACCGTGAACCGCAGAATCGCGACAACCACGATGGCCCTGGGTGTGCCGGCGTTGATCCTGATCGGCCTGGTGCTCGTTCCCATCTCCTACGAGGTGCGCGTCGGGAGCCTCGTGCGCGCGGAGTGGCCGGCAGCCAGCGGTGACCTGCTGGCGATCGCAAATGACATCTCACGCCTGGAGAACCTGGCCAACCGGAACATCGTCGTGCAGGACGGCACGGTCGTTCTCGAGGCGGCGTTCCGGAAGGTCGGCGAACGTGACGCCGAGGGTCGGCTCCGGGAAGCGCTCGGGAGACATCTGGATTCCGGATCCGCCGTTCGGATCGAAACCGAGGAGATCGTCAGGAAGGTCGGCGGCAACGCCCTCGCCGCCATGACGGGTGGGACGATCACGGTGAACGCGGAGGGCCTGAGCGACGCGGAGGTCGAAGCCGCCATCGCGGCCGAGCTGGCCAATTGGGGTGCGCGCGCCAGCGAGGTCCGCGTGCAGACGTCCGCGGACGGCCAACGCACGATCGACATCACCATCGACGAGGCCCCGGCCGAGAGCGTGACCGTCGAGGTGAACCGCTAGCGGGCCGAGCCTGTGCGGCCGGTTTCGCCGGTGACCGCGGTGAGAGCCCGGGAAGGGCGGCTCGCGGCGGCGCGCCGCCCTTCCGATGCATGCCTGCGCGCTCGGATCACCGTGCGAGCAGCTTCGCGGACGGCGGCTGGTAGATCTTCTGCGTGTCCCGGTAGCCCGATTTCTCCTGATACCAGTCCGAGGTGCTGACGCCGGCGCTCTCCGCCCATTGTTCGAACTTGAGATGCGCGTCGATGACCTCGACCTTCTCGACCGGGTAGTCCCATTTTTCGGCGACGTCGAGGCCCCAGGGCAGGTTTCGTGACGTCTTGTAGTAGCGTCCCTGGGCAGGAACGCTGTCATCATCACCGGTGCCGAACAAGGAGGAGTCGACGAGGTCGGTCGGCCCCTTGTCGGCAAGGTGGACCTCGTACCCACGTTGCTTGTTGACGATGATGAAGGGGTTGTAGGGCGCCGTGCCCAACGTGGAGGTGCTCACAGGCGAACTCAGCTTGACGACCACGGAAATGGTCGCCGGCGTCACGTAGGAATCTCCCGGACGCGTGTTGAAAGAGGGCAACAGGCTTCTGGCGTTGTCGAACACGATCACGACAGCCTTGCTCTGGTTCGCCTCCAGGTTCGCGGCCGTCAGAGTGATGTATCCCGATCCGACCTCGATGCCGCTCACGCTGCTGACCAGGCTCGGTGAGATCGGCAACTGGAAGCCGAACCCGTTCTGGAAGCTGGCACCGGCCGCCCTCAGGATGAAGGTTCCGCTGATCTCGACGACCTTGTTGTCTGCATTGGTGATCTGGTCGATGTTGTAGTCGACGATCACGTCGTTGAAATCGTAGTCGCCCTTCCGCGGCCACTGGTCTTCGAAGGCCAACGTCGCATAGCTGTTCTTCGAGGGCGAGTAGTTGTCGAAGGCCTTTGACGAGTCGCTCGGATAGTCGTCCTGGTCGTCGGCAACGCCATCGCCATCCGCGTCACTCGAGGCGGTCGATGCCGCGTGGAGAGCTGTGACGGTCTCGTTCGACTTGAGGTTCAATGCATCGAAATAGGATGTCGCGGTGTCTTTCACAGGATCGTACTCGACGATGGGGTTGTCCTTCATCGACAACAGGTTGGTCCCGACCCACGCATCGGAGCGCGTGGTCAGGACAATGTGACCGTTGTCCAGGATGCTCACCCCGTCGAGCTCTCCCTCACCGCTCTTTCCGTCCTTCTTCCTAAAAACAGTCGACTCGAGCAGGTAGATGCTCGCGGTGTCGTTATCCGGGTCGTACTCGACCAGATCGCCATCCTCGAACTCCAGGGAGTTCGTCCCCAGCTTCGCCTTCTTCTGCGTCGAGAGAACCAGATGTCCGTTGTCCATGACGAAGATGGCATCGATGTTGGTGCCCTTCTTCTGACCTTCGCTCTTTCTGAAGTTGGATTCGGCGAAGTAGATCTTCGCGGTATCGGCTTGTGGGTCGTACTCCACGATGTCGCCAGCCGAGAACTCGAGCTTGTTGCTTCCGAGCTTCGCCTTCGACTCCGTCGACAGGAGGATTTTCCCGTTGGAAAGAAGATACAAAGCGTCAATCTTCGCTCCCCCGCCCTTGCTCGCATTGCCTTTTCTGAAATTGCTTGCAGAGAAGAACAGCGACGCCACGCCGGTGTCTTTGTCGTACTTGATGATGTCGCCTTTCTTGAAGGACACGCCGGCGATCTGTGTGTCCTCTTTGCATGAAAGGTAGATCTCGGCAGCCCGGGCCATGCTGGCGAAACCGTCAACGAGGCCGAGCATCAAGACAATCAGAATGATTCCTGGCATGGTCATCGTTCCATCCCTCGAAGTCTGTTCGAGTCTGTCCTTGGTCCTGTCAGTCTGTCCCCGGAGAAGGGGTACGGTCCGTTGACAGAATCCGCTTCCTGCGAACACGCCGAGGCCGAGTCGGTTGGCGGTCTCACCGAACCGGGCTGTCGCCGGCGAGAGGGTCGACCCGGCCGGAGTATCAACGCGTCATGCCCGGCTTTTCCAGGCTCGAGCGGCCAGCTCGATGTCTCGAGTCCTCGGAGGTTGCCCGGTCTCCAGGAATCAGAAGGAAGTCGTCAGCGTGTAGTCGAGGCTGCTGCCGCTGACCGCGACCACATCCTTCCCGAACGTCGTCACGATGAAGACTTCCGACAGGTACGACGCAAGCCTGAAGCGTGTCTCGAGGACTCCCTCCGCATTGCTCACGCCGCTCGAGATCGGGTCTCCATTCCCGTCGGGATCACCCTTGTAGAGGGTGAACCGGATTCCCTTCAGGGGCGTGCCACCGTTGCGAACCACGACAAAGCGAGCCTTGACATCGGTAGAGGTCGCGAACGTGAAGTCGGGATCGATGACGAGTTCGTCCATCGTGGACGCTGGTGGGTCGGTGCCGTCATCCGGAGAAACGGACTCTTCCTTGCAACCCACGAGAAGAATCAAGAGCAATCCAAGGAGTACGATCCGGCGGTCCTTCATGAAACCTCCTCGTTCCATCAAGCTTCTCCTCGTTCCATGTTAGGGAAAGCGGATCCAGATTTCAATCCTCTGCGGTCGGTTGAGACGAGTCGATTCGAAATAGCGTTGCACACGGCTCGCGCCAGGACGCGGCGTTGCGCATAACGGAATTCTTGTCGTTTCCCTGGCCAGAACCGGGACGCGCCGCCAGGCAAGACCGGCGATGGGCTTGCTCTTCCGGGTCGCAGGGAGGCAGGTCGATGGCCGAGGGTGGCCGTTCACGGGTTTGTCATCGGGTCTGTGGGAACGACAGATCGATGCCCCGGCGGATCCCGGACGGCCAACGCGAGGTGACCGTCTTGAGTCGCGTGTAGAAGCGGACGCCTTCGGGGCCGTGCATGTGATGGTCGCCGAAGAGCGAGCGCTTCCAGCCGCCGAAGCTGTGGTAGGCCGTGGGCACCGGGATCGGTACGTTCACGCCCACCATGCCGGTCTTGACCCGGCTCGTGAAGTCGCGCGCCGCGTCGCCGTCGCGCGTGAAGATCGCAGCTCCGTTTCCGTATTCGTGCTCGCTGACGAGTGACAGGGCGTGCTCGTAGTCCCGGGCACGGACCACGCTCAGCACCGGGCCGAAGATCTCCTCCTTGTAGATGCGCATCTCGGACGTGACCTTGTCGAACAGGCATCCGCCGAGGAAGAAGCCGTTCTCGCACCCCTCGACCTGGAAGCCTCGGCCGTCGACGACCAGCTCGGCGCCCTCTTCAACACCCGTGTCCACGTAGCCCCGGACCTTGTCGAGGTGGGCACGGGTGACGAGCGGACCCATCTCGGCTTGCGGGTCGGAATACGGGCCGATCTTCAAAGCCTGGACGCGGGGCTTGAGCTTGGCGATCAGCGCGTCCCCGACCGCGTCGCCGACGGCAACGGCCACGGAGACGGCCATGCAGCGCTCCCCGGCCGATCCGTAGGCCGAGCCGATGAGCGCATCGGTGGTGAGTTCCAGGTCGGCATCCGGCATGACGACGAGATGGTTCTTGGCGCCACCCAGAGCCTGCACGCGCTTCCCGTGGTTGGAGGCGGTCTTGTACACGTACTCGGCGACCGGCGTGGACCCGACGAAGCTCACGGCCTGGACGTCGGGATCGCTGAGGAGAGCATCGACGGCCACCTTGTCCCCGATCACCACGTTCAGCACTCCGTCCGGCATGCCGGCCTCGGTGGCGATCTCGGCGAGCCGAAGCGTCGCGGACGGATCGCGCTCGGAGGGTTTGAGAACGAAGGTGTTCCCGCAGGCCAGCGAGATCGGACACATCCAGAGCGGCACCATGGCCGGGAAGTTGAACGGCGTGATCCCGGCGCACACCCCGAGCGGCTGCCGGATGGAGTAACTGTCGATGCTTCCGGCCACGTTCTCGTTGTGCTCGCCCTTGAGGAGCTGCGGGATGGCGCAGGCGAACTCGATGATCTCGGCGCCGCGGTTCACCGATCCCCGGGCGTCGTCGAGCGTCTTGCCGTGCTCGACGGAGATGAGGCGCGCGATCTCGTCCGTGTGCGCTTCCACCAGGTCCCGGAACCGGAACATGACGCGTGCCCGCTGCGCCGGTGGTGTTGCCGCCCAGCTCGGGAACGCGGCCTTGGCCGCCTCCACCGCCCTGCGGACCTCCTGCTCGCTGGCATAGGGCGCCTGCGCCACAACCTC
>JBHHXQ010000080.1:0-11156 GCA_046757105.1 Candidatus Krumholzibacteriia bacterium | reverse complement strand
GAGGAACTCCTCCAGGGCGCGCGAGATGCTCTCGAAGGGAATCTCGAGCTCGAGCCCGACGGCGATGGCCGCCAGCGCGTTGAGCACGTTGTGCTCCCCGGGCATGCGCAAGCGCACCTCCCCGAGCACCCGGCCGGCGCTGCGCACCTCGAAGCGCGTGCCCTCGTCCGCGACCCGCAGCACCCGGCCGGTGACGTCGGCCTGCGTGTGCATGCCGTAGGTCAGGCAACGCTTCTCGAGCCGGGGGATGACGGACTGCACGTTGGCATCGTCGAGGCACAGGACGTCGCTGCCGTAGAACGGCACCTTGTTCGCAAACTGCACGAACGCATCGCGAATCTCGTCCAGGCTCCGGTAGTGGTCGAGGTGCTCGGCGTCGATGTTTGTCACGACTGCAATTGTCGGGGGCAGGTGCAGGAAGCTGCCGTCACTCTCGTCGGCCTCGGCGACCAGATACTCGCCGGCCCCGAGCTTGGCAGTGGTGCCCATGGCGAGAAGCCGGCCGCCCACGACGATGGTCGGATCCAGACCGGCCTGGGCGAGAAGTGTCGCCACCAGCGAGGTGGTCGTCGTCTTGCCATGTGCCCCGGCCACCGCAATGGCGAACTTGAGCCGCATGAGCTCACCCAGCATCTCGGCGCGGCGAATGACCGGGATCTTGCGGGCGCGCGCGGCGACCACCTCGGGGTTGTCGTGTCGCACCGCGGACGAGTAGACGACGACCTGTGCGCCCCCGAGGTTCTCGTGCCGGTGGCCGAAGGCGATGCGGGCACCGAGCGTCTGCAGCCGACGGGTGACGGCCGACTCCTTGAGATCCGAGCCGGTGACCTGGAAGTCGAGGTTGAGCAGCACCTCGGCGATGCCGCTCATGCCGATACCGCCGACGCCGATGAAGTGGACGCGTCTAACCCGCCCGAACATACGCCACCCCCGAGGTGCCGGCGCGCACGCAGAGGCCCAGATCCTCGGCGATGTCGGCCGCGGCACGCGGCCGCGCCAGCGCCGCGCTGCACCCCGACATCTCTTCGAGCCGCCCCGGCCGCTCGAGCAGTGTACGGATCTCGCGTGCCAGACGCTCGCCGGACAGCTCCGCATCGGGAACCAGGATCCCGGCGCCGGCCCCGACGACGTAGTGCGCGTTGGCCGTCTGATGATCGTCCACGGCGCCCGGGAAGGGCACCAGAATGGCCGGCCGGCCGAGCGCGGTGATCTCCGAGACGGTCATCGCTCCGGAGCGACAGACGACCAGCGAGGCCGAGGCGTAGGCGGCGGCCATGTCGTGCAGGTATGCGTGCAGCCTCACGTGCGGGTCGCCGGCCCAGCGCGCCGCGACCCGCGCGTGGTCGCCACCCCCCGTCTGCCACAACCAGTGAACGCGCAGGTGCGCGGCCACCAGCGGAATCGCCTGCGAGACGGCGTCGTTGATCGACCGCGCCCCGCGACTGCCCCCCACGACGAGAACCACCGGCGAGTCGTACGCCGGCTCGGCAGAGCGCTCGCGCGCATGCAGGATCTCGGACCGCAGGGGGTTTCCGGTGACGCGCACGCGCGACGGATCCTCGAAGAAGGCCTCGGTGTCCGGGAACGCAACGTACACGCGTCGCGCCCAGCGGCCGAGCAGGCGGTTCGCGAAGCCCGGAATGCGGTTCTGCTCCTGGACGACGAGCGGACGGCGCAGCAGCACCGCGGCCAGCCCGCCGGCGAGGCTGGCGTAGCCGCCCGTGGCCACGACGACGTCCGGGCGCCAGCGGCGCAGCAACGCCAGGGCCGAGACGAGGCCTCGCGCCAGGCTCCAGAAGAAACGCAGCCGCCCCGGTAGACCGACCCTGCGGAAGCCGCTGCCGGGAATGGTGTGCAGATCGAAGCCGGCGCGCGGGACGATCTCGCGTTCGAGCCCGCGCTCGGTGCCCAGGAAGAGGCATTCGAGATGCGGATCCACGCCCCGCAGGTGCTGGGCCACCGCGAGGGCAGGGTAGAGATGCCCCCCGGTGCCGCCACCCGCGAACAGGATCCTCACAGCACTCCCTCCAGAGCGTGGCGCGCCCGCGCCGGCCAGCGGCCGCGGCGCTGCGCCGCCGGCTCCGCCTGACGGGCGATGTTGCGCAGCACGCCGATCGCGAACAGGTGCGAGACGAGAGCCGAACCGCCGTAGCTGACGAACGGGAGCGGCAGGCCGGTGACCGGAAACATGCGCGTGGCCACCATGACGTTGACGACGACGTACCAGAAGATGGAGATCCCGAACCCCAGCGCGACGAGCTGCGCGAAAGGATCCTCGTGCGCCCGGGCCACCCGGATGGCCCGGGCCACCAGGAGCAGGAACAGAAGCAGCACGACCGCGCAGCCCACGAAACCGAGCTCCTCACCCATCACCGAGAAGATGAAGTCCGTGTGCGGATCCGGGACGTAGCCGAACTTGAAAATGCCGTGACCCAGACCCTTGCCGACGGGCCCGCCGCTGCCGATGGACACCACCGACTGCAGGCTCTGGTAGGCCACGTCCGTCGCGTGCTCCGCGGGGTGCAGGAAGGCGACGATGCGCTCGCGCACGTGCGGCCGCCCGAGGGCGAGCAGCACCGCACCGCCCAGCAGAGCCGCGGCCGACCCCACCAGATGCCGCCAGCGCACGCCTCCGGCGAACAGCAGGGTCAGGCTGATCAGGCACAGCGCCATGGCGCTTCCGAAATCGTTCTGCTTGAGCACCAGCAGCACGACCACCCCGACGCTGCCCACGAGTGGCAGGAAGCCGCTCCTGAAGGTGGAGAGTCGAGGCCCCGCTCGGACGATCTCCGCGGCCAGGAAGAAGACGAGCGCCAAGCGCACGAACTCCACCGGCTGCAGCGAGCGACTGCCCGGAAGCGGCACCCAGTTGTGGGCGCCCCGCACCTTCGCGAACAGGAACAGGATGCCCAGCCCGATCAACGCGAAGAGCAGGCCGAGGCGCGCCACACGCCGCCAGCACCGGTAGTCGATCTGTGAGACGATCAGCAGGACGACGATGCCGAGCCCCGCATTGCCGAGCTGGCGCTTCACGTACCGGAAGCCGTCGCCGGTCTCCACGCGCGCCTTCTCGTGGCTGGCCGAGAAGAGCACGCCGATCCCCACGACCAGCAGGACGAGCGTGAGGATCAGGATGGCATGATCGTGACGCAGCCTCATGATCGCCTCTCCGAGGCGGCCCGACGCACCGCCGCATCGAACGCGTGGCCGCGCTCGTCGGCGTCGTGGAACGTGTCGAAGCTCGTGCATCCCGGCGAGAACAGCAGCGTATCCCCGGGCCGGCCGATCACCAGGGCACACCGCACCAGGTCGTCGAGATCGCCGACCTGCTCGATGTGCACGCAGCCTTCGAGGTCGCGCGCGATCTGCGGTGCCGCCTCGCCGAACACGAGCACGGCGCGCACCGCCTGCAGATCCGCGCGCAGGGAACGGAAGTCGAGCCCCTTGTTGCGCCCGCCCAGCCCGAGGAGCAACGGCCCCTCGAGCCCCCGCACCCCGGCGCGCACCGCCTCGACCGTCGTCGCCTTGCCGTCGTTGACGAAGCGGATCCCCGCCACCTCGCCGCAGGGCTGCAAGCGGAACTCCAGGCCCCGGAAGCCGCGCAGCGCCTGGCGCGCCGCGTCACCCCACAGGCCGAGGCCGTTCAGGATCGCCAGCGCCGCCATCACGTTGAGGCGATTGTGCGCACCGAGAAGCGGCACGTCGTCGAGCGACGCCAGCACTCGGCGCGTCCGTGGTGTCCGCCACACGAGCTCGTCGGCCTCGCGCACCACGCCCACGCCGTTCCACACGTGCTCGAATCCGACGACTCGGGCCGCCGAGCCGCGGGCGAGCTGTCGACCGTACGCGTCGTCGGGATCGACCACCAGGAGATCCTGCGCCGTCTGGTGGCGGGCGATGCGCGCCTTCGCCGCCGCGTACTCGCCGAGGCTGGCGTAGCGATCCAGGTGATCCGGCGAGATGTGCAGCTGCACGGCCACGCGCGCGTGGAAGCGTTCGACGGTCTCGAGCTGGAAGCTCGACAGCTCGAGCACCACCCAGTCGTGCGGCCGCGAGGCGTGGACGACGGCGCTGTAGGGAAGCCCGATGTTTCCGGCCACCACGCCGCGGACCCCGAGCGCCGCCAGCAGGTGCCCGGTGAGCGCCGCCGCCGTCGACTTCCCCTTGCTGCCGGTGACCGCGATCACCGGGGACGTGGAACAGCGGTACGCGAGCTCGATCTCCGAGACCACCGCGATGCCCCGTGCGACCGCCGCGCACACCAGGGGGTGCGTGGTGGGGATCCCCGGCGACAGCACGAGGAGGTCGGCGCCTTCGAGATGCTCGGCAGCGCCGTCCGGGTGCCCGGCGTGCAGATGCTCCCGGGCCCACGCGCCCGACAGCAGCTGGGCTGCACCTTCACCCTCGTCGACGCCCACGACGCGGGCGCCGCGTGCGTGCAGGAGCTCTGCGGCCGCGCGTCCGCTGCGCGCCAGGCCCAGCACCACCACCGTGCGGCCGCCGAGCTGCATCGGCGCGCGCTCGCTCTGCTCGGTGCCTGCCGACATGCCTCCCCCTACTGCAGCTTGATGGTCGACAGCGACAGCATGACGAGAAGCGCGGCGATGATCCAGAAGCGCACCACGATCTTCGTCTCCGGCCAGCCCTGGAGCTCGAAGTGGTGGTGCAGCGGCGCCATCCGGAAGACGCGCCTGCGACGCCAACGGTACGTGGAGACCTGGATCATCACCGAGAGAGCCTCGGCCACCAGAACGCCACCGATGAGCGCCAGCAGGAACTCCTTCTTCACCAGCACGGCCACCGTACCGAGCGCGCCGCCCAATGCCAGCGAGCCGGTGTCGCCCATGAACATCTCGGCCGGGTGGGTGTTGTACCAGAGGAAGCCGAGCGCCGCACCCACCGCGGCCATGCAGAAGACGGTCAGCTCGCCACTGCCGCGCAGGTACAGGATGTTCAGGTAGTCGGCGAAGATGCGGTTGCCGCTCACGTACGCCAGACCGGCGTAGGCGAGGAAGCCCAGCGCACACAGCCCGATGGCCAGCCCATCCAGCCCGTCCGCCAGATTGACCGCGTTCGAGGCTCCGGTGATGATGAAGGTCACGAAGAGGATGTACAGGATGCCGAGATCCGGGTTGACGTTCTTCAGGAAGGGAACCGACGTCCGGGTGGCCACGTCCGCCTGCTGGGGGAAGAAGTACAGGACGCTGCCCACCGCCAGACCCACGATGATCTGCCCGACGAGCTTGTAGCGTCCCACCAGGCCTTTGGGCATCCGGCGGATGATCTTCATGTAGTCGTCGAGGAAGCCGATGAGGGCCATCCACACCGTGGTGAGCAGCACGATCTGCACGTGGCGGTTGCCGAGGTCGCCCCACAGGAGCGTCGGGATGACGATGCTGGCCAGGATGAGCAGCCCACCCATGCTCGGCGTGCCGACCTTCATCTGGTGCGTGACCGGGGTGTCCTCGCGCACCGCTGCGCGTCTCTGGAACGCGCGCAGCCTGCGCATCAGCCACGGGCCGAGCAGGAAGCTGATCAGCAGTGCGGTGACCATGGCGTACGCCGAGCGGAACGTGATGTACCGCAGCACGTTGAACACGATGAACTCGTCGTGCAGCGGGTACAGCAGCCAGTACAGCACTAGGTCACCTCCGCTCGCAGTGCTTCGACCACGCGCTCCATGCGGCAGCCCCGCGACCCTTTCACCAGAACCGCGTCACCGGGGCGCAGTGCAGCCCGCAGGGCGTCGACCAGCGTCTCGACAGCGTCGAAGTGGCGGGCGGCGTCGCCAAGGCCAGCCGCCGACGCGGCACGCACGGCGTCCTGCATGTGCGTGCCGATGACGAACAGAAGCTGGACGCCGGACGCCAGCACATGGGCCCCGAGCTCCGCATGCAGCGCCGCGGAGGCCTCCCCCAGCTCTAGCATGTCGCCCAGGACCGCGACGCGCCGCCCGCGACGCGAACCGAGAAGCCCGAGCGCATGCAGCATCGAGTCAGGGTTGGCGTTGTACGTGTCGTCCAGCACCTCGACGTCGCCCACCTCGATCCAGCACGAGCGTTGTGCGGTGTACGAGCACGACTCCAGGGATGCGGCGACCACCTCGCGGGCACCACCCAGCTCGCCGGCCACGCAGAATGCCGCGGCTGCGTTCCAGGCGTTGGCGCGTCCGGACCGCTGCAGACGGATACGCGTGCCGTGCACCACGAGTTCCTGAGCTGCGCCGTCCACGTCCTGCGCCGACTCGATGCGGTAGTCCGCATCCGGCGCGAAACCGAAGGTGACGACGCGTGCAGAGCCGGCGCGGCGCACCAGCTCCGGCAGCGCCGGGTCGTCGGCGTTCAGGACCGCCGTACCTCCGGAGCGCAGGCCGGCGAAGATCTCCGATTTGGCGCGCAAGACCCCGTCGAGCGATCCGAAGCGCGCCAGGTGGGCCCGTCCGACGTTGGTGATCAGCACCATCTCCGGCTCGAGGATCTGCGACAGCAGCTCGATCTCCCCGAAGTCGCTGGCGCCGACCTCGGCGACACAGAACGCTTCGTCGCCGCGTCGTGCCAGGATCGTCAGCGGCACGCCGATGTGGTTGTTGCGGTTCCCCTGCGTGCCGTGCACCGCGCCCAGGGTCGAGAGTGCGGCCACGGTGAGATCCTTCGTCGTCGTCTTGCCGTTCGAGCCCGTGATGGCGATCAGGCGCGCCGGCAGACGGCGCAGGGAAGCGCGCGCCAGTTCCTGCAGACCTCGCAGCGTGTCCTGCACCGCGAAACAGGCGCACTCCAGATCGCTCCAGCGGGGCCACGTCGCGGCATCCACCAGAACGCCGCGGGCGCCGCTCGACACCGCCGAGCGCACGAAGTCGTGGGCGTCGAAACGCTCGCCCCGGAGCGCGACGAACAGCGTGCCTCCAACCTCCAGGCGCGAATCGGTCGAGACGCCCTCGAACGCGCACCCCGCCCCCACGTTCCGTGCCTGCACATCTCCCACGGCACCCAGGTCGTGCAGCACCTCTGCAGCCTCGAGCCTCATGGCGTGCCCCCGCCGGGGACGCGCTCCTCGAGCGCCGCACGCGCCTCGTCGCGATCGTCGAAGGGCAGCGTCTCACCGCCGACGATCTGGTGCGTCTCGTGTCCCTTCCCGGCGATGACGACGAGATCATCCGGGTGCGCCTGCTCGATGGCGCGACGGATCGCGTTCCTGCGATCGGTCACGCGCTCCCAGTCGCGGGTCGGCGCTGGAATCCCTTCCTGCATCGCGTCGAGGATCGACTCGGGGTCCTCGCTGCGCGGGTTGTCGGAGGTGAGCACCATGCGATCCGCGAAGCGCGAGACGACCGCCGCCATGATCGGGCGCTTGCCGCGGTCGCGGTCGCCGCCGCACCCGAAGACGACGACCAGGCGGCCGCCCGCCAGCTGGCGGCACGAAGCCAGCAGGCGCTCGAGCGCCTCGGGCGTGTGCGCATAGTCGACGACGACGACGGGAGCACCGGGACGTGCGACCACCTCGAAACGCCCCGGTACGGGCGGCACGCTCGAGAGCGATGCGACGGCTCGCTGCATGTCGAGGCCGAGAACCGCGAACACCGCGCAGGCGGCCGCGGCGTTGTGCACCTGGAAGGCCCCCGGCAGCGGCAGCCACACCTCGAGCGGGCCGCGCCCCCAGTCGATCACCAGCCGGTTTCCCCGCAGCGAGCTGTCGGCATCCACGATCCTCAAGTCGGCGGCGGCGGCGCGGCCGAAAGTGTAGCAGGGTCCGGGGTGCCGCGCGGCGATCCGGGCAGCCGCCGCGTCGTCGAGGTTGTAGACAGCACGCGGCCGTCCCTCCAGGGCCGTCAGGTCGTGCATCCACGCGGCCTTGGTGGCGGCGTAGGCCCCGAATGTCCCGTGGTAGTCCTGATGGTCGCGCGTGACGTTGGTCAGGAGTCCAGCCGCGAAGTGCATCGCGTGCACGCGCTTCTGATCGATCGCGTGCGAGCTCACCTCGATGGCGGCAGCGCGTGCGCCGCGGTCGACGAAGTGTGCGAGCAGCGACTGCAGCTCGAGACTGCTCGGCGTCGTGTGGCGCAGCATGTGGTGCGGGTCGTGACCGAGACGCCAGCCCAGCGTCCCGATGACACCGGACGGCGGGTTGCACTCCTGAAATGCGTGCTGCACCAGATGGGCGACGCTCGTCTTGCCGTTCGTGCCCGTAATCCCGACCAGGTGCAGCCGATCCGAAGGGTGTGCGTGGAAGGCCGCCGCGAGCTCGGCCAGCGCAACGCGGGCGTCCTGCACCTGGGCGCCGCGCGGGACGAGTGACGCGGCGTCGCGCTCGGCGACCACCGCGGCGGCGCCGCGCCGCGCGGCCTCGGGAATGAACTGGTAGCCATCGTGGGTGCCACCCGACACGGCAACGAAGAGAGCCCCCGGACCGACCGAACGCGAGTCGTCGGCCACGTCGTCGATGTCGACGTCCAGGTCACCCCAGGTGCGCTGCACCTGCAGGCCGCGCAGCAGTTGTTCCAGTGTCATGCATGCGTCCTCGCGCCACGGCGCCCCCGGTGCGGACATGGGCTAGCGTGGCCACACAGAAGCACGCCGTTCCGGCCCCCGATCCGGCCGGCAGAGCAGCCGCACCACGTCGCCCGTCGCCACGTTCTCACCCGGACCCGGCCAGTGGGCCCGCACGATGCCGGCGCCCTCGGCGCGCGGCTCGACGCCCAGCCGGCGCAGCCACCGGGCCGCCACCCGCAGGTGCAGGCCGCGCAGGTCCGGCAGGGCGCCCGAGTCCAGCGTCGCCAGCCGTCGAGGCGCCTGCATGCGCGCGGCCCCCGAACCGAGCTCGTCCTCACGCACCACCGCAACGCGATCCGGGTGCGGCTCGAGCCAGGTCGTGCTGCGCAGGATCGCCTCCAGGATGCGCCGGAAGACCGGCGCCGCCGATTGCCCCCCCGAGTGGTGGCGGCCACGCGGCTCGTCGAGCACCACGAGACAGACGAGCCGCGGCGCGTGCACCGGGGCGAACCCGGCGAAGCTCGCCACGTAGCGGTCGACGTACCGTCCGCCGGCGGCCTTCTCGGCCGTGCCCGTCTTCCCGGCCACCGCCAGGCCGTCGATCCGCGCCTTGCGTCCAGTGCCTGCCTCCACCGTGACCCGGCAGAGCCACCGCAGAGCCACCGCCAGCTCGTGGGTCAGGATGCGGCGCACCGGGCGCGTCGCCAGCTCGTGCCGCGCACCGCCTTGCGAATCGACCAGTTCGAGTGCGACGCGCGGCTGCATGAGCGTGCCGCCGTTGGCAATCGTAGTATAGAGCCCGGCAAGCTGCACCGCCGTGACGCTGATCTCCTGACCGTAGCCGAGCGTCAGGCGCGTGCGTCCCGACCAGTCGCGCGGCAAGGCCAGCTGCCCACACGGCTCGCCGATCAGGGCGATGCCGCTCCGGCACCCGAACCCGAAGCCGCGCAGCTCCTCGTAGAGTGCCTCCGAGGACAGGCTGCGCGCCAGCTTGGCAAAGCAGATGTTGCTCGACCTGGCGAATGCCTGCACGAAGCTGAGCCAGGCGTCGCCGCGGTGCGCGTCCCGGATGATGCCGGCGCGACCGAAGCGCTTGGCTCCGCGCTCGGCGTAGATGTACGTCCCGAGATCGGCGGTGCCCTGCCGCAGCGCCGCGATGGCGGTGATCGGCTTGAGCGTGGATCCCGGCTCGAAGAGATCGTACACGGCGCGGTTGCGCCATTCATCGGGGACGTAGGCGCCGCCACGCTGGTCCGGCAGCGGCGCGCTGGCGCAGGCGAGCACGTCACCGGTGTGCGGATCGAGCAGGAGCACCGAGCCGCCACGCGCTGCCGTTGCGTGCATGGCGCCCTGCAGCTCGTCGTCGGCGATGCGCTGCAGGTCGACGTCGAGTGCCAGAACCACATCCATGCCGTCGACCGGATCCCGACCCGAGCGGTGCCCGATCGGTTGGCCGTTCTCGTCACGTAGCAACACCACCTCACCCGGGGTTCCTCGCAGCACCTCGTCGAAGGTCTTCTCGACTCCCTCGACACCCCGTCCCCCGGCATCCGTGAAGCCCAGGTACTGGGCGGCGAGCGCTCCGTACGGGTACTTGCGGAAGCTACGGCGATCCAGGCAGACGCCCGGGAGTGTGCGCAGACACTTCACGGCGGCGGCGGAGAGGGTGACGCCGTGAACGAGGGGCACGAAGCGTCCGCCGGCGCGCAGCGCTGCACCGATGCGCGCCGTTTCCATGCCGAGGGCCCCGCTCAGGACGGGCAGATCGGCTCGGCGCAGCCGGTTTTTCAGCACGGAGACGTCGTAGGCGACGACGTCGAAGGCGAGCGGCCGCCCCTGGCGATCGAGGATGCGGCCGCGGCGGGCGGGAACCTCACGCCGAACGTCGACCTGCCGGATCTGCTGCTGCCGATAGGCGTGAAAACGAACGATCTGCAGGTGAAAGAGGCGGGCCGTGAGGAGCAGGACGAGCCCGAGGACGAGCGCCGCGATCTGCTCGATGCGAACGAGCCTGAGGCCGCGTGGCATGCGCGAACTTCCCCCTCACCGGCCACCCTGTCGGCATCCCGGATGCCGACCCCCCCGGAGTTCCTCCGCCCGCGATGGCGGAGAGCTCACGGCGACACGATGTCCACGCCGCTGGACCCCGTGTCGCCTGGCGCGACGCGCGTGCCGCTCTGGCGCGACCTGACGTAGTAGACGTGCTCGATGGCATCCGGGTCCGGCACGGTCATGCCGAGCTGCTCGCCCGCCATGGAGACGATGCGTTGGCGGTCCGCGAGTGCGGTGGCGTCGGCCGCCAGCACGTCCACCTCGCTCTGCAGCCCGGCGCGCCGCTCCTCGAGACGGAAGAGGCGCCGGTTGAGCTGTACGGCGTCGGTGCGCTCGCCCACGTAGACCAACGCCAGAAGCAGGAAGAGGACGGCAGCCACCACGTAGTCCACGGGTCGCGGCGACCACGGATCGAGCTCCTCGGCCCAGCAACGCCAGCGCGCGTGAACGAAGCGATGCATCTCTCGCCGGCGCAAGATCATCCCCTCGACCGGTGTGTGGACTCGAGCCCCCTCGACACGTCGGGCCGCGCCCTGCGGACGCGGCCCCATCCACTCGAGTTCCTCGTGGCGCGCTTCACGCGGCCCGTTGCAGGGCACGCAGCCGAACGCTGCGGGC